>NZ_JBHRTA010000058.1:0-49340 GCF_042646065.1 Parapedobacter deserti | reverse complement strand
ACTTTTGCCTTGAATGCTGCGCTAAACTTTCTGCGTTCCTTCTTCATTTTACAACTGCTAATTTAGAAATTAATTCAGTTGTCTAATATTTGGGGGAAACCGCAAAGTCTATTTGAATGAAAAATTTAAGTGGGCGGTGAATAATATGGAAAGTAACGGCTTTTACCAACTTAATTGCAGGAGCTAACAAGAACGTTTGCCAAAAAAGAAGCAAGCCCAGGTTGAACCCTGGGCTTCTTAGGCATCTGGAAGTTGACTATGTCGATGTCTAGTTTAGCGGAAGAAACCTGTAAATAAACTTTAACGCACTCTTTTCTTCGGTGATGTGGCCGCCGACAAAGTACGTAAGCGGCACGTAATCTTCCGGTAACCCCGATAGCATATAATGCCGGCGTACCTTTGCATGTTCCCCGGCAACCATGTCATCTCTCCCAACATTGTCGAAGGATCCGCGCTGGGCCATGAAAGGTCTCGGAGCGATTAACGCCACTTTTTCTGCGGTATCAAATGTGTGGCCGAAATCCCAGTCTTGGATTTCGTATTCCGAATTGTACATGTAGCTGAAAGGAATGTCTATAGATGCACATTTTTTGACCCACTGGTTGAAGTTGGCAACGCAGATGGACAGTTTATAATCGGTAACAATGGCTGGAACCCGAAGTGCCGTGGTGCCGCCGTAAGACAAGCCGAAAAATCCGATTTTTTCGTCATTGACAAATTGAAGTGATTTCAGCCATTCGATAATGCGTTGATGCTGGCCGGTGATGAACGAAAACATAGACAAGCCTAAGGGATTCGCTTTCCGTTGGATTTGACGGAAATAGTGGTCTCCGACGTACGGATTGGCCGGCATAAAGGTAATGTATCCATTTTCAGCAAGCGTCAAAGGCATCGCTTTGAAATAATCGTACTGCCGAGTGGCGGTGTTGGTATTGATTAGGTAATAAGGGGATTGCTCAAGCCCGTGTTGGCATACTACTACCGGACGTTGTTCTCCCGGCTTTATGGCATTGGGCACCACTAAAATCCCCCAGGTGAATACTTCATCCCATACGTTCAGTTTCACGACGTAGCTCGTCCACCGTTCGTTTTTTTCAAGTATGCATGCCTCCGTGTTGAGAGGCCCCGACGGTATGGGAAGTTTGCCGATTTGGTTCCATAGAAGCGTTCGCAACGAGTCTTTTGCCACCTCCTGATTGGTATAGTCCCCTTTTAAGTTGTCCCAGAAGAAGCTATCGCGTGCGTTTTCACACAATTGCAACACGCGTTGGACGAGTGCGGTCATCTCAACGACATTATTTTGCTGTAGTTGCTGGCTGTCGATCCATTCGTTGACCGTTGGAATCGCCTGTGTTTTGCGCAATTTATTGCTGTTGGCGAAAAGGCTTATCGCTTGGTCCGAGAACGGTTGGCTGAGGGGACTCTGCCCGTCGGCTACCCAGTTAAGGTGCGGTTGGTTTTCGGGCACAATGGCTTTTGCCCGAACAAATTCAGCCCATACTTTTTCTGTATCAGGCGTTCCGATACGTCCGGGAGCCCCTCGGCCTCCAAACGAGGTGACGCTATCGACCAAAGCATGTTCGATCACGAGTTTTCGCGGCCAACACATCGCCGCCAATTCGGCGTCACCAAAGTCTTTCAACAAACCGAAGACATTTCGGTACACAGGTTCCTGCCATAGATCAGACCGGTTGTTGAAATAGCCGCTTATCACGGTCGTCGCAATGCGGGGGTCAAGTGCTGCGGCGTAAAGCGCTAACATCCCACCTTCACCGTAACCGGCTACACCTATCGGGCTGTTTGAAGATTGCTCTAGTTGCTCCAGCCAATCGATAGCCGCAAATATTTTTTGTAATTCATAGCCGATGACATGCCTTCCCAGCATATAGGCTTGTCTGTAAATCCATTCGCGGTGGGTAAGCGAGCTGTGCAAGCCTAGGGTGGCGTTGCCAGCATACGCTTGGCCGAGGTCTACCAACAACGGGATGACTACCATCCAGCCCTGGCTGGCCAATCGCTGGGCGCGGGCAAAACCTGGAAGGTCGGAAGCGACGATTCCGGCCAGGTGTTCTGGAGGCATGCCGGCATCGGGAACCAGTACAGCACGTCCTTTCACGGGCCCCTTTGGGTAAATTACCAATCCACTGGCTGAAAGTCCTTCCAGCACGTTCCAATGCACCGCTTCCATGCGATATCCCTTATTTTGAACCCGTGTTTGTTGATCGGTTGCTTGGTAGTAGCCCAACATCTCTGGTTCCAGCCGTTTGTCCACAACACCGAGTTGCTTGGCCAATAGGACGCGCTTGGATGCGACAAATGAATGGAAGTCATCGACGGAGTGGTGTTGCGCCCATTCTTTATCGCGGGAAGAGGTCACTTGTGAGACATACCTGTCAAGGAATCTGTGAATAGAAGAAACCATGTCTCCCGTTAACTGCTCGGTCTCCGCTAGCGGTTTATGGTCGAAAGGGATTTGTTGGCCGTGAGCCAGATGTCCGATTGATAACACAAAGCTAAGTAATGCGGTTTTAATATACATTTGGCGATATTTAGTCATGATTAAATTATTTTAGGACCAAAAGCCGGTCGTCCCGGTCGCCTTTTACCGAAATGACCAGGTGATCGCCATCCTCTTTAAGTTCGGCGTTCAGTTCACTGCTTTCGGGAAAGGTTGTGTCGATTTTGCCAAAGCCGGCAAAGTTTTTTTTTATACGGATTTGGTAATCCCCATCATCGATTAGGTGCAATATCCATCGGCTTTGGTCGGGCTGGTGTGTGAGGACGACCTGTTTGCTGTTTTTAACCTGGATTGGAAGTTCGCCGACATAGCGATGTGTTGCTTCGTTGAGTATGGCCGCTGCACTCGCAGATGCAACGTATATCGCCTTTCCCTTTCCGCAATCGTTGATGTGTATCAAAGGGATTTGTTGGCCTTGATGCGATAGCGATTCCACAGTTTTGCCACGGATAGGGCGTACATGGGTCAGGTCTGTGATTTTTTCGGTGGTCGATGCATACGTTACAGGCAGCTCATCTTGTATGGGGATATTGCGTATTAATTGTACGCCCATCTCCTCTGCTAGGGCAAAGTCGCCCAGTTGTTCGCCTTCTTCGTTGTAACATAGCGCATCACCCATTATGACTAGGTTCCCGCCATTGTTGACGTATTCTTTTACTATGTCCAGCTCGGATGTGGTAAGGCCGCTCGTATAAGGTAGTATCAATATGCGTAGCTTTGAAAGCTCTTTTTTTGCCAGATCAAGTACGTTGATGTATTCAACGGGCATGCTTGCTTGAAGGTAGTTATTGGTGATATTTTCGCAAGCCTGCATATATGTCTTTCGGTCATAATGAGGGAATCGATATCGGGTGTTTTCTGAAAAGAGTATACCGACGTCTGACAAAGGCGTGGCGTTCTCCAGATAGGGTTGGACTTCGGATACCATCTTGAAAAACGGCGATAGGTCTTCCTTCACCCAGGTTAGTTCGTCTCCTACCGGCAGTGCCGTCTCTTGGTCAACCTTGATGTACTGATAACATCGGGCACCTAAAGCCATGATTAATCGCCTTATTGGGCTTTTTAGTGTCTGGCCTACGATGATGCCTTTTTTATCCAAAATGCCACGCAATGCAAGTAATCGGAATGGGGTGCCATATTCAACGTAGGCGATATCATAAAGACGTCCGGTGTTGATGTCGGCTTCCATTGCTGGGTCAAGATGGTTTTGCCATACTTCTACATTGGGTTTTACGGAGCGGCATGCGTCATTTAGTTGATGTGCAGCCCTTTTCAGTGTGGCGATATTGAACGTTAGGTACCTGCTTGAATCCGCACTGCTACGGATTTCATGCCAACTTGTAAATTCCTCCTTGTAAACTTGCTTATAGTACGATTTGCAACCATTGCAATCGCATCCATAGGGACTGACCATGAAATCATAACGTATCCCATCGATGGGGTAGTGGGTAAGTAATTCTTTGCTATAATTCATGACAAGATCGAGGTACCCGGGCGCGTTAAGGCATAACCCGCGTCCGCCAAACTGGCCCTGGCTTTCCATGCCGCTCCGGATTTGCGGTAGACCCACATGATCACGCATGAATTTGAAGTTGGCACCCAGCGTGACGTACCCAAGTGCACTAATATCTCTTTTATGGAGTTCGTCAACCACTTGGCCGAACCAATCGTAGCCTAAACCAGGGAATAGCTCGCCATAGTCGGATACGTGCGTAGTATAACCGTGATGGGGCACCGCAAGTACGAGAACTGCATCCATGTTGGCTTGTTTGCTTAGTTCAGCATACTCGGCTGGGCTTGATTTAGTGAATTTTAAGGGTAGATTGATTAATTCCCGGCCTTCCCAGTTGTAATCATAACAAAGTTGCCTAAAAGATTGTGTGGGCCCCCGGGGTATGTAATTTTTGACGTACTCAGTATCAAAGGTGCGAGGAGGCGCAGGCCGGGCCTTTTTAATGGAAGCTTCTCGTCCACTGGCGAGCAGGAGTTGGTTGCCCGATATCGTAGGGCAGATATGTTGCTCGATATGCTCGATGGTTCTTTTTGAGCCGTATTCAGGTGTTAATTTCGGATCAAGAGCCTTTCGGTCGGGGTCATAACCATTTCCGCTTATGGCTGCTACAAGGTCTCTGACAACGATGCATTCGTATCCATAACGCGTCATCGGCAATACGGAAAACGAGCGAGTCCATGTAACGCACATGTTGGAAGCCTCTCCGACATACAGCAGTGTTTTTATGCCTCTTTCCCGGCATAAAGCGTGTATCTCTTCAACATTATCCGATATCAGGTCATGCTCATTGATCACTAGGTCTTCGTGCTGCCTGCTCCATGCCGCGTATTCCTGGCAAGGTCTTTCTGGTCCGCATTCACAACCACCGGTTCTCCCCCAGGGTAGTGGCTTCGGATCAAAAACATTTACTGGCACAGGTGCAGCGTGCTTTGCTCGCATTGCTTCGCGCTGCGGGAACTCAGCATAGAAATCGACGGTTTCTGACGGTGCAAAAATAATTTGGATACCAAGTTCCCGTGCAGCTTGGAGCGTGGCGTTGAGGTGTGGGATGAGTTCTTTTGATTCTTCCGTGAACGACTTGCACCAATGTTTATCCCACATGTCAACCACAATGATGGCCGTCTCACTGCCGTGGTACACTTCGTTTCGTACGTAAATGGCATTGGTCGATGAGTCACGTGTTTGAAGTGTCAGGTAAAGCGGATTGGGTTGCTGCGCAAAGACCGCTTGAATCATACCGAACAACATCCAAAGTGACCCACCCAAATAAAGGAAGTTAGTTCGCCTTTCCATTTCTAAAGCTTATTTGTCTTAAAACGAGGCATTTGTAAGAATGAATTGGTGTTCTTCCGTGGTTTTATATTCATCGATGTGTGGCGAATAGGTTTTTACGGATATGGTTTTCTGTTTGGGGTCAATGGTCAATATCCGTAAGAAACCATTACCACCATTTATGGAGCCCTCCACACCGCCCTGAAAGTTGGCCAGCATTTGGTATACGTTGTTACCATGGTCGCCCTCACTAACCAACGTGCCAACACCGTCGTTGAGCACATGACCACTCACCACTATGCAGATGTTCGCATGTTTTTTGACCAATTTTTCCCACATTTCCTCCCCGTTATTTACCAAGTCAACACTATCCTTTCCCAAGCCATAAGATTGTGGCAACCAGTGATGGCTACGGTCGGGGCTCATGCGGGTCTCGTCAGAATACATGTAAGCATGGGTATTGATGATAATCTTATGCTGTGGGTGGGCTTGGATTACCGTATCCGCCCATTTCAACACACTATTCCGTGGCCCGAACTCCAGATTCAGGACTAGCCAATCCATGCCTCCACCGGAAAACTTGCACCAATAGTTGTCTAACTTTCCTGCTTCCATGGCGCCGCCGAAGTAAGGCATGGTGCTATAACGATCGAAAGGGAAGTATTGGTTGAAATAACTGAGGTCGCGGGTTCCGGCATGTCCCTTTTCGCCATTATCGTGGTTGCCGGTAGCTAGGGCGTACGGTACGATGTTGTCCATATGTTGTAGTGCTTCAGCGGCTACTTTCCACTGTTCGGGGACATTGTGGTTGGTAATATCACCTTGCTGCAAAACAAACGCAATGCTATCTTTATTATTGACAATCCACTCGGTCTGTGCCTGAAAAATTTCAGGATAGGATTCAGAATATACTTGGGTGTCTGGAAGAAGTACAATTCTAAAACTCTTTTCCTCCTTACAGGACAATGACAGGGTCAACAAGATACCGATCATCAGGTTGTTAATTTTTTTTTTCATAACGGGATGCTTTTACTAACACATTGGATTGAAGTCCAAAAGTAGGACAAAGATCCAAAGCGGTATATTAATATTTTAGCCCAACCCTCCTTGATTTTAGCGCTTGCGATGAAAGGAAAGAAATCTCGAAAGTCTGAAAAGCTTTTTTCAGAAATGATGGTACCCAGGATTTGGTAAACAAGCTTAAGCGAAAATAACTGAAATTATTTAGGAAATCGATTTCTTGATTTTTTCTTTATACTTTGATAACATGCAACTGGTTACTTTGTCGTGAAAAAATAATGCCTATATATGAGGTATTAATGATTTTACGATAGATGGTTTATTTTTTGTGTAAACATTATATTTTTGAAATCGATTTCCTAAACATTGAAACTAACCATGGAAACAAAACTTACTAAGCACTTCCAACCTGTATATCGAAACCTAGAATGGGGGATGTCTTCCGCCGTCAACGTGAAGATCGACTCGGGCAAAAACTTGATGGAAACGTTCCATTATCACCCGCAGCTGGAACTGATATCCCTTCGCAATTGTAAAGGTAATGTCATCGTGGGTACAAAGGTCTGGTCTTTAGAACATGATGAAATATTATTGATCGGCAAGAATACTCCCCATGGATTTTTCTATCGTCATGAAATGGATTCCCAGGATGGTCAACAAGCTCCTCATGCAGTGGTTGTACAGTTCGATGAGTATTTCATGGGGCGGGATTTTTTCGCTATTCCAGAGTCACATAGCATCAAACGGCTATTGGCTGCGGCGCAAAATGGTTTGCTAATTAGTAAGGGAAAAAGGGAGCATGTTGCTAATCTCATGGAGTGTATGTTAGATAAGCATGGCTTTAACAAACTACTGACGCTGTTGGAAATATTAAGTTTGGTGCAGGAACATGAAGACAACTATGAAGTGATGCGTGAAACAGACCGGTTTGCAGATAAGGTGCCGGTAAACGATGATATGCGATTGAGGGAGGTTTGGGATTATACAGCAAAGCATTACCATCAATCTGTCCGCATCGATGAGGTGGCTTCCCGAATAAACCTGACCAAAGAATCTTTTTGCAGGTTTTTTAAGGTGAAGACAAGTATGACATACATGGAATATCTGTTTTCATACCGGATTGACAAGGCCAAGGCAATGATTATGGAAAATAGGCTGTCTATCAAAGAAGTCGGCTATGCTTGCGGCTTTCTCAGCCTTTCCAATTTCTACTACCAATTTAAGAAGATAATGCGTTGCAGCCCATTAGCGTATCAAAACGAACTATTCGCCAAGCTACGTGAATGAGGTGGTATCGATGGTAAAAATCAGGATACGATAGCTAAAATTTCATATGCCAAATAGCGCAAACTCCTCTTTTTTTGCAAACAACGATTTAATCTATGTTAACTAAGGTCATCTTAGGTGACCTAAGACCTAAAATTATTGTTTGAAAAATACGAATTAACTATTTGGTTAGATGAAGAGCATTAAAAAAGTGATGATGATAACGGGCGGCACGCATGGCATTGGGGCGGCTACCGCGAGACACATGGCTAAGCAAGGAATTGATTTGGTATTGGTAGCCCGAAACAGTAGCCCGGATTTCGTGGATGAATTGCACCAGCTGGGGAGCGAAGTCCTGGTTTTCGAAGCTGATTTGACAAATGAAAGCGCATGTGCAGAGGCCGTGGCCTCCGCGCAACACAGGTTTGGCCGGATCGATGCGTTGGTGCACCTGGCTGGTGGTGCTGTGCCCGGAGGCTTACTGGACGTCTCGACGGAAGCATGGCACCATGCGTTCGATATACACCTGCACGCGGCTTTCCATCTCTGTCGTTTTGTGGTTCCGCTGCTAAAAAAGAGTGATGACGGTTGTGTGATCTTGGTATCTTCTGCTGCTGGAATAAGGGGGGTAAAGAATGCACTGGCTTATGCCGTTGTTAAAGGGGCTTTGCCGCAGATGGCTAGGGCTCTCGCTTGCGAGCTAGCCGATCAGTCCATACGGGTGAACTGCGTATCGCCTGGCGTTATTCGGACACGGTTCCAAGAAATGTTAACCCCTGAACAGATAAAAAATAATATCGATAACCGTATACCGTTACACCGCGAAGGTACGCCGGATGATGTCGCGAAGGTCATTGCGATGCTGATGGAAAACACCTATATCACCGGAGAGAATATTGTAGTGGATGGTGGATTGACCATGCGTATAGCTTGATGCGACTAAATAACCGATACTGATTTATGAAAGGCAATAGAAAATGGTGGATGCTTGCATTTGCCTTCACGGCTACGGTTATCAACTACGTTGATCGCTTGGCATTTAATTACTTAAGTGCAGAAGGACCTCTTCGGGAAATTATCTCCGATGAGGTATTCGGCTACATTGGTACCACCTTTTTTGTTGCATACACGTGTTCAAATCTGTTTTCGGGTTGGATGATCGATCGGTTGAAAACAAAGTTAGGCTACCTACTGAGTATGGCGGTTTGGACTACGGCGACATTATTGCACGCCTTTGCAAAGACTCCTATTCAGTTTGGTGCTTTTCGGTTTTTATTGGGTATCGGTGAAGCGGGTAACTGGCCGGCTGCAGTTAGATTGATTGCGGAATGGTTCCCTCCCTCGCAGCGATCAACGGCGTCAGGTATTTTTAATAGCGGTAGCGCCTTCGGGGCCATCATTGCGCCGATAGTGATTGGCTGGCTGGTCATGCATCTTAGTTGGAATTATATTTTTGTCTTATTGGGGGGGGTAGGATACCTTTGGATGGTACTCTTCTGGTATACATATCATGCTCCGCCTATCGATGCTGCTGCGGAGCAACCAAAAAACATCCCGTTGAAGGTATTGTTTAATAATCGGTTTGTTTTTTTCTTTACAATCAGTAAGTTCTTCATTGATCCGGTATGGTATTTTATTACGTTTTGGATAGGACGTTACCTAGTAGATGTTCACCAACTGGATTTCGCCCAAATGGCGTGGTTGGCGATGATTCCGTTTGTCATGGCGGATGTTGGCAATATTTTTGGCGGAGTCTTTACGCAATTTATGATTAGTAAAGTGGGCTTACCGGTAGCGCGAGCGAGAAAGATCGCTGTTGTGGTTTTTGGAGTGTTGCTCGTTGGTTCATTGATTGCTGCTCCGTTACTGATTACTTCGCCTTTGATGGCCATTGCCTTATTAGGGATGTCTGCATTTGCCAATACGGCATATACGGCAAATTCATTGGCTTTTCCTGCAGACGTGGTACCTACGCATGCTACCGCGTCGGTATGGGGGATTGCAAGTGTCGGGGCGGGATTGGGCGGAGCTTGCTTCCAGGCACTATCCGGTATCAGCGTGGCTTCTTTAGCCGCAAGGTTCGACTATACCATTGCTTACCATACGATATTTATTGGCTATGGTTTACTAGCGTCAGTAGGATTCTGCATTGTACTATTTTTAATGGGGCCACTGCAAAAGGATCCCCTATTAGAAAAATGGGGTATAAGTCCTCCTGAATAACCCTTGGTCGCATAGAAAACCTTAACCATGGGCATTAACACCGCCCCACTTACTTCTTCCGTATAGAATCTCGACATATGATGGTGCAAGGAACGGTTTTAGTAATCGGAACATTCGATTTCTGGCTGTCCATTAATTCGTCGAAGTAAATTTTTGCCGTTTCAATCCCCATTGCGCGGCTGTTTTGGTCGACAGTGGTAAGGCTTGGTACAATCATTGCCGAGAAGGGCTCGTTTGCAAAACCGATAACTCCGACGTCATCCGGTATGGAAAGCGCCTTATCAAAGACAGCTTTCATCACGCCAAAAGCAATGTAGTCCGAAGCAGTTAAGAATGCATCTGGCGACAGCTGGCTATCCAACAGTAGACTTGCCGCGTCGTAACCGTTTTGTTCGCTATGAATGCCTGCGACAACATAATCGTAAGGTATCATCATGCCGTTTTCTTTCAGCGCCTGCAAATAACCTTCTCTCCGTTCATTATAAACATCCATCTCGAATGAACCACCCAAAAATGCTATATTTTTATACCCCTGCTTCAAGAGTTCCTTGACTGCATGATATGCAGCTGTTTTATTGTCATTGACGACTTGATGACAAGAAATAGACTTATTTACACGGTCAAACTGAATCAATGGTATGTTACGCTTCATTACTTCTTTCAAGTGATTGTCACTTTTGGTTTCGATACTTTGTGAAATAATGATACAATCGACATTATTGGTGATCAACGTTTCTATAGCCTGCTTTTCCTTGGCATAAGACTCCTCGGTTTGACAGATGATCAACTGATGGCTGTGGTCAAAGCATACTTCTTCCATCCCCGAAATTGCATTGGAAAAAAAAGCACTATTGATTTTGGGTACAATGACACCGATGGTTCTTGATGTACCTTTACGTAAGCTGGCAGCTTGCGAGTTGTGTCTATAATTTAATTCACGTGCTTTATCACGGACAAGAATTTTGACCTTTTCACTCACACTCGGGGAGTCATTCAATGCTTTTGATACCGAAGATGGTGCAATATTCAGCGCTTGTGCAATATCATATATCGTTGGTCGTTTGTCATTTTTGCTTTTCATTGAATAATTTGCGTTTTAACGGAAATTCATGCAGGTTTCATCCAATTAGCGTGATTGGGATGCGTTATTGGATCACCTAACCTATTACAATACCTAAGTTAAGTGCAAATATAGTGCAGTATCGTAAATTCTTTCCGTAAATGATAATATCCCGGATCAGTTAGTTAAAATGCTGAACCGCGTGCCTTTTGCATACATGATCTGCTAATATTATGGAGTGCAAAGATAAAATCGCGAACTCCATTGAGTAAAAGTATGGAGAACTTTGTGCCAAGTTATGAATCTGCATTTGTAAATACGGATGAGAAAGACAAACCCGGTGTCCAAACGCACTTGAGATAATGATCACTGAAATTTACTGTTAATGAAAAGAAGAGACTTTGTAAAGTGTGGTATTGGAGCGGGCTTAGGAGTAATGGTTCCTTGGCATCCGTCGTTGTCTTGGACCGGTGAAAATCCACCTGTCGGTCTAAGACCTTCAAAATTTTCCCATCGGTTGCCCAAAAGTGATGGCCATTATAAAGTGACTGCGGGGTATGTCGAGGAAAACCCAATTCCCGATTACACATGGGCACCGGATGAGGCATATGAAGAGTTCATGGATATGAAATTCGGCATTAGGCTTCATTGGGGATTATATGCAATCTTTCAGCAACCCATGGAATCGTGGCAGTTTTTGGACATGTCTTTTGAAGAACGGCAGGCATACCAAGAGTTGTATAAGTCTTGGAACCCGGGAAAGTTTGACGCAACGGCCTGGGTAAATTTCTTTGCCGACAGTGGCGCACGTATGTTTTCTTTTACGACCAAGCATCATGATGGGTTCAGCATGTATGATACTTCAACACGGATAAAGAGCCGCGTTGACTGGATGGCGGAAGGTGGTCCGGCGATCGTAAATTGCGATTTAGCCTACAGCATCATGGAAACACCCTTTGGAAGGGATGTAACCAAAGAGTTATGTGAAGCTGCACACCGAAAGGGATTGAAAATTGATCTGTATTTCTCCCATCCAGACTGGTATGACACCGATTTCCGGCCGTATAACTACCACCCTATCCAAGTGCCGAGTGCCGGTCAATTGGCGATAAGAGGAAATGAACCGGAGATGGCAGAACCAGCAAAGCGATTTCCCAAAGCCGGGTTGGTCATGAAGCCGGACCCGACGTCGGCAGAAGTGGACCGCATGATGGATCGTCACCGCAGGCAATTAGAAGAAATCATTACCAAATACGGTGAGGTTACGATGGTGTGTCTGGATCAATGGCTGGGCCCCACGGTATGGCCCAGGTTACGGGATACATTGTTACATCTAAGGAAGTTGAGGCCCAATGTGATGTATCGGGCGCGAGGAATTGGCAATTATGGAGATTACTACACGCCGGAAGGCTTTGTTCCCGGTAGTAAAGAAAATACGGACACACCGTGGTTTGTTATTTTTCCCTTGGCATATTCATTCTCTTATGACCCTAATCCGGCGAACCATAAAGGTACACAATGGATGGTTAGGAATTTAGTCGATATCGTAGCTAAAGGGGGAAATTTTATGGTCGGAATTGGCCCCGATGGAAATGGAGAATTTCACAAAACCGCAATCAATCAGTTGAAAGACTTAGGCAACTGGTTAAAAATCAATGGAGAAGGGATTTATAAAACTCGTCCGCGCGATGGTGATCTTTGGCATGAAGGAGCACATGTTTGGTTTACCCGCTCAAAAGATAACCGTACCATATATGCCTTTGTCGATAAGATCGAAGAAAATCAAATAGCATTGTCCACAATTCAATCGAGCGGTATCGAGCATGTCAATCTTTTGGGTGTCGAAAGTTTGGTTGCTTGGACTGTTAAGCCCGGTGGCGAACTGGTTATTTCAATGGAGAGCGATGCGATGAGTGAAATGCCGGCGGTATGCGAATGGATGATGTGTTTTAAAATAACATTAAAGTCGTAAAAGGGGATTGCGACCGAAATTTCAACAAGACTATTATCTAAGGCACTAACTTGATGAAAAGAAATATCAGACGTGTAGTCGTATTATTGGTGTTATTTAGCCTTGGCGATTTGACTACCACGAGCGCCCAAGAGTGGTTTAAAGGTGCTCTTCACATCCATTCGCTTTGGAGCGACGGAAATAACTTTCCCGAGGTTATTGCAGAATATTATAAGGAGAGAGGGTACAATTTCCTGACCGTTACGGAGCACAATGCGATGCAGATCGGTACTGGATGGGCTTCCATAAAACCGGGGTCATCAACGAAGAGAAACATGTTTGACCATTATCTTCAGAGGTTTGGAGAGGATTGGGTAGAATACACGCGGTTCCCCAACGATTCAATTCGTGTCAGACTAAAGGCGCTTGCAGAATATCGGTCCCATGTAGAGCAGCCCGGAAAATTTCTTTTAGTAAACGGGGAAGAAATAACATCGCCTTTCGAGAAGACAGTTCCGGTTCACGTAAATGCTTTTAACACAACCAACGTTATTTCAAAAAAAACAGGCAAGAGCAGAAGCGAGGTGATGGAAAATGCTGTAAATGCTGTATTGGAGCAGGGGACGCTGACGGGCAAAACGGTATTTAGTTTTATCAACCACCCTAACTTCTATTGGGCATTGAATGCTGCGGATATAATGAACGTTAACGACGTCCATTTTCTCGAGATTTTTAATGCGGGGTCTACAGGAAACTATGGTGACGATGAGCATGAAAATGTAGAAGATATGTGGGACCAAATAAACGTTAGACGGGTTTTGGACGGAAGACCTTTGCTATATGGTGTTGCAACCGATGATATGCATGGATTGAATCAAGCTGACCGGGCATGGGTAATGGTATCAGCAACAAGTCTTCATGCCGACAGGTTAGCTGAAGCAATGCTTCTTGGTGATTTTTATGCCTCAACCGGTGTTTATTTGGAGACGGTCGAAGCAAACAGGAAGAGGCTGGCTATCAAGGTGAAAAAAGAGGAAAACGTGAATTATAAAATAGTATTTCTAGGGGTCAGGCGAGGCGAAGATCGGACGACAGTGTTTAGCGAAGTAGAAGGAGAAGAAGCTTCCTATATCCTTTGTGACGACGATTTGTTTGTTCGGGCTAAAATTATATCCTCCAGATTGCATAAGAATCCTTTTCAAAAAGGCGATACCGAAGTCGCGTGGACACAACCTATTTGTCATTAGCAATTTTTCTCACCCTTCCCCAATAGCTGATGCATTAATTGCCAAAAGCAACCCATTCCCGTATTAATTCCGGTTGTATCTAATATCCTTGCTTCAACGGATATAAGTGGGCAATAGACCTCTGAAGCGTTTCGTATTGCCCTCGCTTACCGTTTGATAAAATAGCGGATTTGAGAGGTAATATTTTGAATCAATGGTGACGAGTACCAAATTACCTTTGTCAGGTGTTTGATACGAGTTATGTTTTTCAAATGCATATCACCAAACACCACCGAGGCCTTACGATGCAGTATGTTTGAATATAGCATCAAGGATGAAAGTCAAGTTTTTTACGATAAAATTTTAAATAGCATTAATTATGGAAAAACAATGTGCATACAATTGGATAGTATTATTCAGTATGTTGCTTACCTTTTTTTACGTGGCGATGCCGTCTATGGTTCTAGCGGACAGCAAATCTGCTGAAGCGACTCAGCAACGGGAAATCCAAGGGGTGGTATTTGACAGCAGAGATGCACCTATTCCAGGAGTTACGGTGACGGAAAAGGGGAGCGCCAATTCGGTTAAGACAAACGAAAGCGGACAGTTTACAATCAGGGTGCCTGATTTAGACGCAACACTCATCGTCCATCACGTAGGTTATCAAGAGTCGGAAGTGCCGGTAACCGGTTCTTCGTTGACCATCAGGATGATAGAATCGAATACTTCATTGGATGAAGTTGTGATAGTTGGCTTTGGCACTCAGAAAAAAGAGAACTTAACGGGGGCTGTAACACAGATCAGTGGTGAGCAAATTCAGGAGCGCATGGCTCCCAGTGTGACTTGGGCTTTGCAGGGTGTGATACCAAACTTAAATATAACGAATAATGCATCAGGAGGTGAACCGGGCTCCACACCAAATATTAATATCCGTGGTACGGGATCTTTATCGGGGAGTAGTCCGTTTATTTTGATCGATGGGGTTCCAGGCGAACTTGCGAATGTGAATCCCAATGATATCGAGAGTATCTCTGTTTTGAAGGATGCTTCCGCTTCTGCAATTTATGGAGCACGGGCCGCATTCGGTGTCATCATGGTTACTACCAGAAAGGGCACGGTTGATGCGGCTCCTAAAATTTCGTATAATACACAGCTTGCACTCCAATCACCGACGGTTTTGCCGAAATGGGTGAGTTCCTTAGAATGGGCGACCACAGTTAACGAAGCGTATAAAAATGGCGGGCAAGGGCAATATTATTCCGACGAATTAATCGAGCTGATGCGGTACAATATCGCAAATCCCGGAGAATTGCCATTGACTGTTCCCAGTGCGGCAGATCCGAATAGGTGGGACAATGCAACCTATCAAAATTATGATCCTTATGAATACTTCTATAAGGATTACGGATTTAATCAAAGTCATCATATCGATGTTTCGGGAGGCGGTAAGAGCGTAACTTATTTTTTATCCGGCGGGTACTATCAACAAGGAAACCAATGGCGATACGGCGACGAGCAATTCGATCGCTATACACTGAATTCCAATATCTCCGCGGATCTCGCAAGTTGGCTGAATCTGTCTGTACTCTCCAAATATACGAGGTTGAGTACCGATATGCCGCATGTCTACCCGTTGATTGGTGATTATTATCATGATATCCCTCGACGTTGGCCCAATAATCCGCCGTTTGATGAAAACGGAAATTATTTCGTCAATACATTGGCCCTAATGGCAGAAGGCGGGCGGGATTTAGCCAACCAGAACCAGCTTCAAAACACCTTTTCGATTGAAGCAGAACCGTTAGCCGGCTGGAAAATCAGTGGATCGTTTAGCCTCCGGTACAATTTCGATAACTATTCAGATCATCATAAGACGGTGAAGCGATACTTTGTTGATGGAACCGAGTATAACGAAGGATATTCCGTGCCAAACTGGATAAATCTAGCAAATTCAAACACGTTATATCACACCGAAAATATTTATAGTAGTTTTGAAAAGCAAGTCGGAAAACACTACTTTAAGGTAATGGGCGGCTTCCAGGCGGAGCTGAATCAGTACGAGTACGTTTCGACAAGGGCCAATGAATTGGTATCGGACAATGTTCCGTTCGTCTCCACAGCAACAGGAGTGATCAATACGTCAGGAAGCAAGTATCACTGGGGAACTGTTGGGTTTTTTGACCGTATCAATTATAACTACGATGAGAAGTACCTGATTGAGTTTTCGAGCAGGTATGATGGATCTTCCCGTTTCGAGGATGGTAAGAGGTGGGGTTTCTTCCCTTCCGTATCCGTGGGCTATAATATCGCCAAAGAAAATTTTTGGGAAAGTATGCAGCAGCATGTTTCGTCTTTGAAACTGAGGTTCTCCTATGGAAGTTTAGGTAACCAGGTTACCGGGAGCAACTACTATGCATATTTGTCCGGCTTATCAATTAATAATCAGCTGAATCATATCATTGGCAACGAGCGGCCAATTTACCTCACGGCACCAGGTTTGGTTTCTTCGGATGTAACGTGGGAAATGGTATCAACGAGGAACTTTGGTTTAGATGCCGAGGCTTTCCAGGGGCGGCTTTCGCTTACGTTTGATCTATACAAGCGTTTTACCGATAGGATGCTCGGCCCCGGCGAATCCTACCCTTCGTTGCTCGGGACTTCGGCACCGCTCAGAAACAATGCAAAAATGGAGTCGAAAGGTTTTGAAATGACCATAGGCTGGCGAGACCGGGTAGGTGGCGTTTCGTATCAAATTGGTGGAATGCTGTCTGACAATCTAAGTAAAATTACAGCCTATAAAAACGATTCAGGAATACTAACCAGTCATTACAGCGGTAAGACCTTAAATGAAATTTGGGGATTAACCACCGTCGGTATTTTCCAGTCTGATGAGGAAATAGCTGCGGCTGCAAATCAATCCTATTATTTCAGTACATGGGTTCCAGGTGATGTCCATTACAAGGATATAAACGGCGATGGAAGGATTAACATTGGCGCGAATACACTATCGGATCACGGGGATAAGACAATTATAGGGAACAGCACGCCCCGCTATAGTTATGGCCTAAATCTCGGTGCCGAATGGAAAGGTTTATATGTAGATATGTTTTGGCAGGGGGTGGCAAAAAGAGATGTTTTCATGGATAGTAATTTTTTCTGGGGAGTGACAGGCAATATTAACCAAGCCACCATTTTTGAAGAGCACATGGATTATTGGCGGGAAGATAATACGGATGCTTATTTCCCGAGGCCGATTATGACTGGTCAATCTGCCAAGAACCGGCAAGTACAGACCCGCTATCTTCAAGATGCCTCATACCTTCGACTAAAGAATATGCGTGTTGGTTATAATTTTTCGAAAAACGTTGCCGGAAAAATTGGACTTGGGGACCTGCAAGTTTATTTAACCGGAGAAAACCTTCTTACTTTCAGTGATATTCTCGGCGTATTTGACCCGGAAGGTGATGTGGCTGGTCAGTATGGAAATGGTAAAACTTATCCATTGGCCAAAATGATGTCTTTTGGGCTCAAAGTGGGGTTGAAATAAAATTACAAATGATTTTGGCGAGATCAAGCCTGATTAAAAATTTAAAAAGATGAAAACTTTCACATTGATTATTTTAGCCTTTATCTCAATATCTTCATTGAGTTGCTCTAAATATTTAGACCTGAGTCCGCTAGATCAAGTTGTAGACGCGGATTATTGGAATTCAGCCGATGATATTAAATACTACGCAAATCAATTCTATACCGTTTTTCCAAGTCATGCTGGTTATTCGTTAGGAATATATGCGTTAGATAACAATAGTGACAACATGGTGCCGGGCACCTATAATCAACGGCTTGCCGGCCAGAATACGGAGAACAGTTCGAATGGCTTCTCCTGGAGTTTTTCCGGTATCCGCAGTGTTAATCATGGTCTTGCTCATTCCGTCGGCGTACCGGGTAACCCAGATCAAGTAAGTAAATATCGGGGCGAACTTTATTTTTTCAGAGCGTTCATGTATTTCACATTGGTGAGGGGATATGGTGACGTTCCTTGGATTTCGAAAACATTACTTACTGACTCCGAAGAATTATATATGGACCGGACCACTCGGACGGTAGTGGTAGACTCTATTTTGAATGACCTCGATTCTGCCATCGCTTATCTGCCACTCAAAGCCAATGCCGAAACGGATCGGTTAAATAAGGAAAGTGCACTGCTTTTTAAAAGCCGAGTTGCCTTGTACGAAGGTACCTGGCAGAAGTATCATGCAGGGACGGTGTTTGGCACGGCTGGCGCAGATTATAGACATTATTTGCAAGCAGCTGCCGCTACCGCCAAGGAATTGATTGATTTGCCATCCGCAAGTTTATTTATTTCGGCAGATGTCAATTATTTGTATCGCTCCATGTTTGGCAGGTTAGATTTGAGTGACAACCCCGAGGTTTTGTTATATAAGAAATATGACGAGTCGATGGGTATTTCGCACCATATGACAAATTATATCCGTTCAGGTGCCAATACGGGGCTGTCTGTGTCGCTGATTGATGACTATTTGTGTATAGATGGAAAGCCGATTGCGATCAGCGATTTATATGAAGGCAACGAGACGCTTTCTGATATTGTCGCCAATAGAGACCCCCGGCTTACACAGACGATTTGGACGCCCGGAGATACCGTTGTATTAAATAGCGGTATCGCCACCATTTATAAATTTCCCAGGCTAGACGTTTCTGGCGAATTAAGGAGCGTTTCAGGCTTTGATTTCAAAAAAGGAGTGGCAGAAGATCCTTCATCGGTCAACCGGGAAAATCCGGCAATCCTTTTCCGATATGCGGAAGCGTTGCTCAATTATGTGGAGGCTAAGGCGGAGCTGGGAGAAATAACGCAGTCTGACGTGGATATTTCGATTAATGAGTTACGTCGGCGGATTAACATGCCTCACCTGGTAATCGGTGATATCGTTGAAGATCCAAATTGGTTGTATCCTGACAAAAGCCCGATTATTAATGAGATCCGAAGGGAACGACGTGTCGAACTGGCCAGTGAGGGATTTCGGTTTGATGACCTGGCGAGGTGGGCTGAAATGGATATACTCATAGGGGCAAGACCAAGAGGAATAAAGTTTCACCAGGAAAACTATCCAAGTTTAGAAGTCGGAGTTGGTGTTTACGTAGATGAAAACGGGTATGTCGATCCATATCAAAATGGATTAGCCAATGGCTATCAGTTTAACCTCGATCGAGATTACCTTACGCCTATTCCTCCTAATCAGTTGACGTTAAATCGAAATTATACACAAAACCCCGGTTGGAGACAAAATTAAAATTAAACATATGTATCTTGTTAAAATTTCTTTATTACTGCTCACAGCAGCAACTTTGACTGGTGGCCCATTTGCTTATGGGCAGGAGTCGTCTGCAACAATTTCACTGGCCGAGTTCCGGAAAGCACCGCAGCGAAAATTGATTCAAATACCTGATATCAATGGATATAAAGTTTTAAAGGCGGACTTCCATATGCATACTGTGTTTTCTGACGGATTTGTTTGGCCGTCGATACGCATCCAAGAAGCGTGGCAAGAGGGCTTGGATGTTATGGCTATAACAGAGCATATTGAGTTTACACCGAACTCGGGCATTCTGAATACTGACCCCGATAGGTTATATGAGTCGATAGCGAACACCGTACAAAGCAAAAACCTAATCCTGATCAAGGGAGCGGAGATCACCAGGAAAACTCCTCCTGGGCATTTCAATGCGCTATTCGTTGGCGAGCTGGCTGGCTATGAAAGGGATCAGTCTAATGCAATGGACGCGATCGCCATAAAAAGGGCTCACGATCAAAAATCTTTTATTTTTTGGGATCACCCCGGATGGCAAGATGCTGCCATACCGGGATCTTACGAATGGACCCATTTTGTGGATAGCTTGGCCAAAGCCAGGGTGCTGGGTGGAATAGAAGTTGCGAATGCACAGTCTAATGGGTTGTACAAGAAGGCCATAGATTGGGCGTTAGATCACGACTTGGCGATTATGGCCAATTCAGACCTTCACAATGTGTCGGGCTATGATTTTAATTTTGACCTGCCCTATGTCCATCGGCCAATGACGTTGGTGCTGGCCAAAGAAAAGTCTGAGAATAGTGTCAGAGAGGCTTTGGAGGCCGGTCGGACAATAGCTTGGGCAAGCAAATACCTTATCGGGAAAGAAGAGTACCTACGTCAATTATTTAATGCTTGCGTTTCTGTCTCGCCATCTCTGCATAGCACGTCTTACACCAATAAAAGCACCGGTATTACCACTGTAACCGACTATTACGAAATCGCAAACAACAGTGACCTTTATTTTGAATTGAAGTTAAAAAGTGGCGATGGCAGCGGCAGTGTGATTTTGCACCCACGTTCAGCACAGACCATAGCGGCAAGAAACGGGATTCAGCTTTTGGAGTATGAAGTGATATCTACCTTTGTGCGTAGTGATCAACATCTTAAGGTAGATATCCATTTAAAAAAGGGAAATAAATAGTGTGAGCGTGAGGGACCTGTTGAAAGGCAAGAACAACCGTAATTAAATAAGACTATGGGGACGAAAGTAATCAGGCTGGTTCTTTTATTGGGCATAACAGGTTTTCAGTTTGTCAACGCGTGTCCGGCCTTAGGTTCGGAAAACGGATTGGTTTTTCATGAATCTTTCGATGAGCGGCGCGCAGACTTTAAAAGAGCGTCTGTTGATCATGCGACCAAAGTTTCTTTGCAAAATGTTTATCAGTCGCTGTACACCGAAGGGATAAAGGGAAAAGCATTAAATCTCACAAATGACGCGCCCATTCGTTCGCCATTTGTCATGGAGAAAGAACAAGGCTTGACGTTTTCTGCAGCGCAATCTTTCTCGCTAATCATTTGGATACGGACGAAAAGGTCAGCTCATCAGGGATTGCCGATTTGGACCAATAAACAGGCTGGAACTAGCGATTCTGTGGGTTGGTGCTTAGGTACACAAGATAACGGTGCTTGGTATTGGAACATGAGCGATGGAAACACTACGTACAGTTACGAGCCGACGGCCGAGCGGCAGGCTATTAATGATGGTGAATGGCATCAGTTGGCCATTTCTGTCGATCGAGAGAGTCAAGAGGTCTGGATGTATAAAGATGGTAGGAATGTGGCGATTTACAGATTAGAGCAGGGTAATCTCGGCAACATGCAAAGTGCGTTCAGGACAATTATCGGTGGTTCAGATAGCTATTATGATTTCGGTAGCCGCGGTGAGTGGACGGCGTTCAACGGGCTGGTTGATGAAGCGTCTATGTATGACCGCCCGTTGACCGTAGCGGAGGTGAGGACCAACTACGAAGAAATCCTTGGCCGGCAAGTCGAACCGGAGCTGCCAAAACCGGACCGCCTGAAGGTGCTGGTTTGGAACATTTGGCATGGGGGGCATCGGTTCGGCCAGCATGTAGGCGTGGAGCGCATATGTGAGGTGCTGAAGCAAGCGGACGCAGACATTATGGGATTAATAGAAACTTATGGTTCCGGGGCTATTATTGCCGACTCATTAGGTTACTATTTTTACCTGATCAGCGACAACTTGAGCATCATAAGCCGTTATCCCATTGAGGAGACGATAGCGGTCTATAAGCCCTTTTATTCCGGGGGGGCTATCTTGAATTTGGGCGGTAGCAAACGACTGGCCTTTTTCAACGTGTGGCTGTGGTATCAACCCAGTCTCCCTCCAATATCCAAATGGAACGACACGGAGGTGGTGGACGAATTTCATGCCGCGGAAGAGCGGCGGGTGAACGAACTCAAATCGATCGTAACGGAAATTGACAGCTACGTGAAAAATGCAGACAGCATTTCTGTTATCGTGGCAGGCGATTTCAATAGCACATCCCATCTGGATCATACCGCCGAAACCGCCACGCTGTACGGTGGTGTGATATTAGAACGGCCGGTATCCAAATTGATGACGAATGCCGGCTTTACGGACTCGTACCGTATTTGTCATCCAAGCGTTACCATGCGACCTGGATTTACATGGTCGCCGATGTACAATGATAATGGGCTGCTTAAAGGAGAAGTTCGCCCAACACGCATCGATTACATTTACGCTAAGGGTGCGAAACTGCAGCCTTATTATTCCCATGTTCTCGATTTTCACCCACTGTTCTGGCCCTCAGATCACGCCAGCGTCGTGACGTCTTTTTATCTTGATTAGTGTGCTCCCCACCAACCCCATCTCATAATATTCCTACAACTTCTTATGAAAGTTCCCGTGTGCTCTAAGACGTGGCGCAGATCTTACAATGATTCAGCAATACCAAGCTCGGTTGAGCGAGCACGAAGCGATTCACCTGTTAATATTTGCCAACGTTTCAAAAATTGCTGCGACACTGTTTGAAATCGCAAATGATGCACTGTCCGGAATCGGACAGTGCATCATTTGAAATTGAAGTTTCAGCTCACTTGAGCACTTTTGATAATGGCAGTGTTCTTGTTTCGCGGATATTAGTTTATACCCGCCTCATTTCAGTACAATGGCCATACTTTTCCGGTTTGGCTTAGCAGTAAGCAGGAAGCGACGCCTTTAAACTACTACTATGCCGATGCGGCGTTCATTCATGACATGAAGCTGGAATTTGTAGCGGACGGTAACTTTCATGCTTCATCACCGTCGAGCGACGAACGGTACCTGTTGGTAAATGAGCAAGCGGTCAAAGGGCTTGGGCTCAAAACCCCAACCGACGCCGTTGGTCAGGAAGTTTGGATCAATGATACCACCAAACTTGAGATCGTAGGGGTGTTAAAAGATTTTAATTATGAAAATGTGGGGAGGCCCATCATGCCGTTGGCATTCCGCCATAGAAAGAGCGCTTATAACTATCTATACATAACCGTAGACAATACGGATACACATGATTTAACCATGCGTATTGCCCAGTCGCTGGCGGACCTTTCTTTCTCACAGTCATTTCCGGTATCGTGGCTTGATGATCAAGGCGATCAGAAGAGGTTTTCGAACACGCAGCTATAGTGTCTGCCTTTCGAACATTTTAATCAGCGAATGACTTTGCCGCGAGAGAAAGATCAAAATCCAGGGTTGTAAAAGCAGATGACTTTGGCTCATTTGTTAGTATGGACGAAGCTGCTATCACAGTTAGGGGAAAGTCAACGACTGTAAAATATCGAGTGGTCGATAAGATCGGACTGCAGTATGCTAGGGTGGAATTCCAAAGCGGCGACAAGTATTTTTTCTACCGGGGGATGTATGGAAACGAAAAGAAGTGGGAAAACAGGTGTTTGCGTAGCGATTTGGTCGACGTGTTGTCTGATCCGTTCAACTCGGTTGAGGCGGTTAACCTTGGCGAGCACGATACGAATTTGGAAACGGGTAATAAAAATTTTTAGCGAAGCAGGGTATTGAATATCCTACCAAGCGCAGCCTTGGCCAGCCCCGCAAACGTCCAGGTAAGCAAATGTGTACAAGTGTTTTAATATCAGTTAAATTATAAGCTTTTTATAAAAATCAACGCATTACTAGTAAATAGTTATATAAAACGTCCTATATTAGTTCAAGCGATCACTTACACAAGCATTGCTCAGTATCAATAAAACACAATCTATGAAAATGAAACTTCTATGCGCACTTCTATTAGCAGGAATTACAACTGTTCATGCCCAGACCGGGATCGGTACTACGACCCCCAACAGTGATGCGAGCCTTGAACTTGGTGCTACCGATAAAGGCTTTCTACCCAACAGGGTTGCCTTGACCAACACGGCTGTATGGGGCCTGACTAACGGCACTGCTGCTCATGGCATGGTTGTATACAACACCAATGCTGGCATAGTCGGTACATTAGCTTATCCTGCAACAGGCACAGGGTTATATTACTGGGACGGAAACGGCTGGGTGCCCGCCAATAACCCCGGAGATCCCGATTACGACTGGTTGAAGGCAGGCAATCTGTTTCCGACTGCTGCGGGGGACAACTCAACCGATATTTACCATATCGGCGGTAGGGTGGGTATTGGCACCGCTAACCCTGTTAATACGATGCATGTAGTGGCTACTGCCGATGAAAGCACTACTGTTGCCAATAATATTGTGGCCCGCTTTGATCCTTTGGGCGGACAGAATTTTGATAAGGCTGCCGCGATCATAGTGAACGGCGGACGGGCCGTATTTGGTTATGACCGTGACTCTACAGGCGGCAAGTATGCTTTTTTAAGAGGAAATAACGCTGCCGACATTCGTTTGCAGGTAATAGATCCAACTGCTGTATTGCACCCAAAGTCACTTTTTATATCGGGTAATCACAGCCCCGGTTTTGTTGGTATTAATACTGATCGACCGCAAAGCCAACTGGATATTCGGGGAACTACAAGAATTTTGGCAGGCACCGGCACACAGACAGGAACTATGTGGCATGGCACTTCCAATTATAATGGATTTGAAGTTATGACATTGGATAACGGCGATGCATTTGCAAGTATACAGCGTTCCGGAATAGGGGGTTCGCTTTATCTTACCAAACCCGCTGGAACTGTCGCCAATTCGGCTTTTATGGCTTTCATGGTAGGTGGTGCTCATGTTGGCATAGTTCAATACAATGGATCGGGCGTTACTTATCAAACTACTTCAGATGTCAGGCTGAAGGAAAATATCCGTGTCTCTCAATACGGATTGTCTACTGTAAGTCAGATGAAGGTATATGATTACAATTTTAAAGCCAGCAAGGAAAAAACTATCTCTACCGGATTGATAGCGCAGGAGCTGTACGAATTGTATCCGCAGGCTGTCAGCGTGGGTGGGGAGGATGCCAAGGCCAACCCCTGGATGGTTGATTACAGCAAGTTAAGCCCTGTATTAATAAAAGCAGTGCAGGAATTGAACAAAAAAATAGAAACGATGGAACAAGCGCTGCAAGAGAAAAACCGGCAGATAGCTGAACTGCAAGCAACTGTAGAATCAGTAGCACAACTCACCGAGGAAGTGAACAAAATAAAACAAGCTGTAAGTAAGTAATAAACGGCAAGGATATGCGATTAAATACACCATCGCTTCCCTGCTATGCAACGAGGAAGCGATGGTTTAAAAAAACAAGATTGCGTTACTTGCTGATGGTAAATGAATCAAACAGTTCTCCCGATACTTTGTAAGCGTTGTATTCGAGATTCCTGTCCGAGATTTGAATCGTTTGGTAGAATTGCGTTTCGGTCAGCGCTACATCCATCCAGCGATCTGAATCGCTTTCATACATTTTGGGGCCAGCAACCGAAACCACGTACATCGGTCCCTTGGCGTGAGCACCTGGACCTCGGCCCCGGGCATACGTATGGTCGTGCCCCTGCAGAACCAAGTCGACTCCATATTGGTCAAATAGCGGTTTAAAAAGCTCGCGCAGTTCCGCATTGTCGCGGCGTTTGGAGGTGGAATAGACCGGGTGGTGCATCATGACGATGGTCCATTGCTGATTATTATTCTTGAGTATATCCTCCAGCCAGCGTAATTGTGCCTCCCTTGCTACCGAATCCAGCATGATCAACTGACTGTTTAGCGCAATGATGCGAACCTTTTGGTAATCCAGAAAATAAACGGCTTCCGTATTCGCTGGCCCGTTTTGCGGCAAGGTAAACTGTGCGCTCCAATGCGGATCCAATAGTAGGCGTTTTTGTTCGTCCCGAAAATATTCGTGGTTGCCCGGCGTGGGTACTGCTGGGATTATACGGTGTATAAATCCGGCTCCGTAGTGCCATTCTCCCCATTCAGTGTCGGTATTGGGGCGGTTGATCAAGTCTCCCGTATGGATGATAAAGCGCGCATCCGGTTGTGCTCTGAATGCTTGCCTGACGGTACGTGACCATCTTGATTTCAGATCATTTTGTCCATCGCCAAGGTAAATAAAGGAAAAACTGCTGTCGCTATCTGCAACATCCGCCGTACGGAATTGATTCCACTCACTCCAGCGCGCGCTATCGCCTACGCGGTAGACGTATACTGTGCCCGGCTTTAAACCGGAAAATTGTACATGATGGTAGCGATCCTGAACATCTCCGTTGCCTGTAAATGGCTGTGACACCGCCGGATATTCCTGAACAGATTTTTCCATATCCGGGGAGGAGTCTTCCTGTTTGATCTGTGCTTTGGCATCCTGTATAGAGAGGTCGGTACGCCAAGTCACGGTCTGCGTTTTGGAGGGGTCGCCCGACCAGGTCAGCACAATTCGGTCGGGATAGGGCGTGGACCTAAATTCCTGCGCGAATACCGCATATGCATTTAAAAAGAATAGAAGTAGGCAGATCAGTTTGCATATTGAATGAGATTTTATCATGTTATTATCGATTTATTTTAACTATATATTCATTACCATGGGTTGTCGGTGCCCTGTAGGAGCCACATCTTTGACCACTGTTCATTGGTAGCAGGCGACAGACGGCTGACGGCAGCGTCGGTATTGGCTTTGTTGTAATTCAGTTCGCTGTCGCCGTACATGTACCTTATCGGAATTTGTTGCCCTTTGGGGCCTTCTACGATATTTTTGCCGAGGTTCGGATACCCGGTGCGTCGCCAGTCAAACCATCCTTCCAATGTGGTAAATGCAGCCGCCCACTTTTGCTCCATAATGAGTTCCAAGCGATCGGTGCTGTTACGGTATTCGGCCGCTAGGCTAGTGCGAAAGGCAGTCGAGTTGAAAGGCATAATCGCGTGCGTCTCCGGGTTGTAAATGGTGCTACCGCTTCCTGCAACTCCATGCTGCTCTAGCGAGGCGAAAATGCCTGATAAGTATGCTTCTTCAGCATCAGCCTGTATCCATCCTCTTTCGGCCGCTTCCGCTAATAGGAAGTGGACTTCCGATGCCGTGACCATGTCAGCCTTCACGGTTGGGTTGGTGTTTTGGCGGAATTTTGGAGCCAGATAGGAAACAAATGGATTCGCTGCCCCACCGTTATATACGGAGCCATCAAGACCGTTGGCCTCGCGGAGCTGGTTGGCGTCAAACCCATTATAGGCATTTGGGTCGGACAATGCGATTTTGAGTCCCACAAATAAGGAAGTGTCAATACCCGGATGCAGCGTGCGCATAAAGCGCTTTACTTTACCATCCGTATCTTTGGCAATCACGACGTCAGCGCCCTTATCACGCACTAGGGTTTGGACCGCGACCGGCTGAATCCAGGCGACCAGCCGAGGATCCCGTTGCGCTGTTAAAAACTCCACCAGGGTGGCTGCAGCTTTTATGCGATAGAATTCGTGATCATTTGGTGCATTCAGCCGGCCCATTGGATACGAATCTGCGGCATTAGTACCGGGAAAGGCCAGCGATGCGTTTTCAGTCGCCTGGAGCAGGAGCGGGTAGTTGCTTGGATCCGCAACCATCGATGCAAATTCTTGGCTGATATCAGTGCCCAAGGCCTTCATTTCCGTTGCTTTGGCCGAAAGCCTCATCAGGTAGCGCAGGCGCAACGAGTTCGCAAATTTCCGCCACCGCAGCGCATCTCCTGCATACAGCAAATCGGCATCCGCAACCACCGTACCTACAGCACGGTCCACCCGTTGGAAATAGGTGTTTGCCGTCTGGAGATCACGCAGCAGACCGATGAAAATGTTGCGCTGTTCGTCAAACGAGGGTTGCAGGAATTCACTGCCCCTATTGGCCTCTGTGTACGGAATATCGCCCCATAGACTTGTCTGGATTCCGTACCAGAATGCCTGCATCGTCAGCGCGGCACCTTTCAAAAAGAGCGAGTCCGGGCTGTCATTGGCGCGGGTCTCTAAATATTCAGCGTTTGATAATGGTTGATGCATGCTTCTGTAATCCGACGAAACAGCATTCCAGCTAAACTGATTGGACACCACAAATTCCAGGAAATCGCGTTGAGTATATTGCATTGCTTGCGGGATAACACATTGAGTCACATTTCCCGTAAACGATAGATTACTCAGGCTGGTCGTTGTACGGGCCAGCACACCGGAAAGGACAAATGCAGGATTTACTTTATCGTCCGTCAATGCGTTGGGATTCATATTCAATTCCGTGAGGTTTTCCTTGCAACTGTGCAACACAAAGACCAGTAGCATGAGTCCTGAAAAAAAGCGAAGGCGAGTGATATTAAATTTCGGTTTCATACGTCAAGATTAAAATTGAACACTAAGTTTTAGGCCCATATTCATGGACCACGGATAGAAGGAAGCCCTGTCGAATCCCATCAGGTAGTTGCTGCCGGATGAAAACTGACTATTTCCATTCATCATGGTGGATTCCGGATCAATTTTGTTTTTGGCTTTCGTCCACAAAATGACGTTTCGCATATACCACGAGAGCGTGAGACCGCGCATGGACAAACGGGCTGCGAGGGGTTCAGGCAGGCGGTAGGCCACCGTCAATTCCCTAAGCTTGATAAAAGAGGCGTCATAAATCCAGCTTTGCACACCCTTGCTCCAGTATCCTGCTCCTGGATCGGCAATGAGATCCGCACGAAAATAGCGTGTGCCATCTGCTCCAAAGTTCTCAAGATACCCTCCGTTGCCATCGGAAATCACACCAGGAAAGAAGGCGCCGTTGGCCAATTCGTTGTTTCCATGCGCAAAGCCGCCGAGATCCGCGTTTCTTCCACCGACCCAGGTAAGTCCTCCCATTGCGTTGTATAGGTCCGGATTAGACCGAATTTCTTCCGCTAGCTGGGCGGCGTCGGCAAAGGAGTGATTGTTTAGAATGCCACTGAATGTGCTGGAACCGTTGCCTTTGTACCAACTCGCTGTGCGGCCATCCCGTGCAAGACGTTTCATACTTTCCGAATAATACTCACCACCCTGGCGACAGTCAAAGCTAGCGGATAATGAAATCCGCTTGTACGAGAGGTTGGTTTGGAGGCCAAGTGTATAGTCCGGATTGACGTTACCCAGGTGAATATATTCCGGGTTGAGCTGTACATAACCGTTGCCGTCCAGCAGGGGCCAGCCTTTATAGGTGCCCTCAGTTACCCGCAGCACGTCAGGTCCCCACATGTCTCCAACCGTTCCATCAACCTTTGTTTGGCTAAAGATATTGTTGCGCGACCAAAATTGATGGTTGCTCACTCCTTCAGGGAGCTTGGTGAGTTTGCTGCTTTCCTTGGTGAAGTTAAAGGCCACATCCCATTGCCAATTGGTACGCCGAATAGGTACTCCCCGCAAGGTAACCTCGATACCGTTGTTTTTGACAATGCCTGCGTTCACATTTGTGGCGGTAAAGCCCGTAGCGCCTGTAACCGAAATGCGGGAGATCTGGTTCTTGTTTTCCAATTGGTAATAGGTCGCATCGAGCCCCAGACGGCGTCCGAAAAAATCGGCTTCGAAACCTACTTCAGATGAAATAACACTTTCCGGCAAGAGATTTTGCGTAGGCAGCGTACCCGGCAGCACATAGGTGGTCTTGCCGCCCCATGTCGATTTGGATAATACCATCGACAAGGCATACGGATCGGTATCCTTACCTACTTGCGCCCAGCCACCTCTTAGTTTAAGCATGTCGACCGCCGCGGGCATCCTGATCATGTCCGATACGATTGCACTTAGCGATACGGATGGGTAGAAGTAGGAGCGGTTGTGTTCAGGCAGCGTACTGGACCAATCATTTCGACCGGACACTTCCAAGAATAGCAGATTTTTATACCCAATAGACGCGAGGCCATACAAACTCGGAATACGCTTATTTGCCTGGCCTACCCCGTACTGTACTGCAGCCCGGTCGATGTTTCCTGCCGTATACAAACCCGGCAGCTCAAGCCGTTCTCCGCTGATGCTGGATACTGTATTGTTTTGAAAGAAAAGGTTTCCTCCGGCGGATAGGTTGATGGTTAGGTCTGTTAACTCCTTTTTGTAATTCAATAAGAAGTCGGTATTCAGCTGTTGCGATTCTCTCCCGATGTAGGCGTAAGCACCTTCCGGGAATGATTTTTCGGAAATGGCGGTACGGTTTTGTGTAGTGTACGACTCGTTAAACCCTCCTATTCTCGTCATTAAGCTTAAATGAGGTGTAATCGCCCAATCGAGTTTTATATTGCCATAGGGTCTGATTTTTTTGAATGTGTTGATATTTTCATTGGCCGTAAACCATGGATTGTTAAAACCCCGCGCCCATGTTGACTGGCTGGCACCAGGTTCGGCCCAGTAGTCTTTGAGGTCATGAATACTCAGCCAATTGGGCGTGAAGTACAGATCCTCGTAGGGGTAATTGTCGTAGGATAGTCCGCGGTTGTTGTCAGAACCTGAATTAAGGTAATTAAAATTCATGCTCACTTTAAGCCTTTCGTTAATCGCATATTCCGTGAAAATACTGACGGCGTCCTTGCGGAGATTAGTGCCGGGGTAGATACCCGTGGCGCGGGTATCCGACAGGGATAGGGAAAAATTGATCTTCTCGCTATGGTGGCTTACCCCTAGATTGGTGATGAAGCTGTTTCCGACGTCCAGAAAATCGCTGACATTATTTGGATGTGCCGTCAAGGGGCTTGCTCCATCGCTTCCAAACCGGACAACTTCCGTACCCATTTCAGGCCCCCACCACAGGTTGCTGGTCTGATCAAAATTGCCGTTGGATCCATTAGCAAAGCGCTGCTGCTGTGGGATATATTGATATGGAACCGTGGCCGTATATGCGGTATTGAAGTCGATGCCTAGCCCACGACTATCCTTGCCTTTTTTAGTCGTTACCAATAGCACCCCGTTGCCGGCCCTGGATCCATAAAGTGCTGCTGCACTAGGTCCTTTCAGCACGTTTACACTTTCGATATGGTCCGCGCTCAGATCGGACAGCACACTTACATCGGTACCTGTCGGCACACCATCGACCACTATGAGAGGAGAATTGTTTCCAGACAGCGAGGTATAGCCCCTGATCAGGACGAAAGGTTCGCTATTGAGCTCCGAAGTGGGATTGACGACGCGAAGACCTGTTACCCTCCCGTTTAGCGCATTGACCACATTCTCCTGAGGTACTTTAGCCATGTCTTCGCTGCCTATCTCGTCGACAGCGTAACCTAGAGATCGTGCCTTTCGTTTGATACCCAACGCCGTCACAACCTCTACCTCAGCCAATTCATTTAAGATGGGAGCCATAATGATGTCTCGGTTTACCCGTTGCCCCGCAGTTACGGTCACTGGTGTCAGTCGCTGCGTAGCATAGGCAACATAACGAACTTCCAGTGTGTATTGTCCCGGTTGCAGTGCTGCGCTGTAGCGTCCATCTGTATCCGTAGGATAATTTTTGCCGTTTTCAACGATCAACACCGTGGCACCCGCCAACGGATTCCCCTGTTGATCAACGACACGGCCCTGTATGTGGCCCGGTTGTTGTAATTTATGCAACATGATGGTTCCAGCCTTTTCGACAAAACCAATATGTTTGTCTTCAAAGAGGCTGCTCAGCACCGTTCCAAGTTTTTGGTTTTTAAACCTAACCTCTTTATAGTTGATTTTCTCGAGCCCCAGGCTATTGGTGAATGCAAAATCCACACCCGTGGTACGCTGGATTTCAAGGATGATTGTAAAGGCATCCGTCGAGCCGCAGGTGAGGTCAACACGTTTTTCCAAGAGCTGCCCATAGCTGTCCGTGGCCATTAGAAACTGGCTGGCAGAAATGATCGATATCGTTGTAATCAATATGACGCGCATAACTTTCCGGGCTAATGGTATACGTAAATTCATTATTTGGTTAAAAATATATTGCTCCGGCCACGGCGACATATCGCCGTGATTTTTGTACTTTTGGAGCGTGAGTGATTAATATAATTACCGCAGATGATGGCTGTAGTGCAGCGACCAAACTTTGCTACAGCCCATCCATTATACAGGTGCCGCACTTTGCAGCGCCTGTTTGTGTTAATAAATGGCTATTGTTCCGTCTTCCTCCTCTTTGTATTTTTTATTTAAGATGGTGCACATGAGCGATATGGCTTCGGTTTTGTTCATCGTAGGCTTTAGTGTGAGTGTGTACAAATGCGAAGCGACTTCCGGATCTTGTGTGTTGAGCTTTATACCGTAAAGATTCTGAAATCCCCGGACGACATCTTTGAAGCTGGATTGATGATAGATCAGCCGCCCTTCACGCCAGGCCATCACATGCGTCAGTGATGCCTGCCCAATCTGGAATTTACCCTCATTTTTATGATACGTCAGCTCCTCATTTGCGGTTAATTTCGCTAGCGATGCGGTTGTATCGTGCCTTACCGCTACGCTACCAGTGCGCACAGCGACCTTAATCTGTTCCAGATCTTCATAAGACTGGATGTTAAAAGACGTTCCCAATACACGTATGGACAGCCGTTGTGTGTTTACAATAAAGGGCCGCGAGGTGTCGCTTTTGACCTCAAAGAATGCTTCTCCTGTCAACTGTATAGCTCTGTTATCTTTGTTATAAGCAGGTGAGATTTCCAATACCGAATTTGCATTAAGGTATACAGCAGAGCTGTCGGGCAGCAGTATGCGCTTCAGATTTCTGACGCCCGTCGTGATCTGCCGTGGAGCGCCATGTTGTTGCGTGTCGTTTTTCCAAGAAAGCAAGCTTTGACCTATTTGGCTTTGATAGCACAAAAGTCCCACACTCACTACAACGATCATACTCGCCGCCACTTTCAATAGGGGGTGCAGATACCAAGGTGTATGTATCCTTCGCTGTGGATGATGTTGCCAAATCCGCGCCCGGATGGCTCTTTTACTGTGTTCGTCTTGGAGGCCTGGCACGACTGGCGGCTGATCAAAGGTTTCGTACCACTCGTCTACGATATAACGTTCAGCCTCGCTGGCGGTACCCGCGTCGTATTTTTTAAGTAAATCCTGTAGTTTCCTGATCTTCACTTTTATCGTGTTGTTCTACTATAGTAGTGCGGAAACACAGGCAATGGTACTTCAATAAAATATTGTGAAATTGTTAATTTAATATAAACAGCGTCAGCGCCGCATAAAAAGAAGGCGGAATGTGCGGATGCTGTTCGGCAATGACACGGCGAAGACGCCGCAAAGCTTCGGAGTTGTTGTTTTTGACGGTTTGCTCGGATAGACCGAGTGCTTCGGCAACCTGAGCGACCGTTAGATGCGAAGCACGCATAAGAAAAATTTTACGCATGTTCTCGGGCAAGCGGGCTACGGCCGCATCAAGCGTTTGATGTACTTCTCCGGCAGAGAGGAGATCCAATATTTTGTCTTCAAATTGCTCCATGTGCAAAACAAGGTGTTCCATGCTACTTTGGTGTAATTGGCGCAGCGCGGCACGTTTGATCACCTTGTATTTTAGCGCTGACCGGAGGTAAGCCGACCAAGACGTAGTGATGGTCACTGTATTTCGACGTTCCCATAGTTCGGCAAAGAGGTCCTGAACGAGATCCTCTGCCTCAGCCTGATCGCGCAGACGTACGTATGCCTGGCGGTAGAGATCCTCCCAATAGGTATCTACCAGACGGTCGAAAGCCTTTGGGTTATCGTCTCGAATGTTTTCGGCTAGCACTACCAAATCCGCCATGTATGCATTTTTGTGGCAGCAAAGATAGGTACTGCATGTTACGCCAAAATTAATTCTCTAGAATCCTAGTTGTTTGGCAAAATGTCCAACTTACCAAACTATTACAATACTTCGTTTACGACTTTTTGTGTGGATTGCTGAGATCAGCCGAGTCGCTAATTCCTGTCATTTCTGCTATAGGAAATTGGGGCGACAAGCGGAGCTATTGTTTAATCGAAAGATAATATAACAGTAATTGAATGGAAACCTATACAACCCCCTAATAAACTAATTTTGCAAAAACTTCATCCTTGGCGTCAAACCAAAGTGCAGAAATGATATGCAGGATAACGTCCTAGAAAACGAATTACTATCACGACTCCGCAAAGGGGATGAGCAGGCTCTATCTAAATTAATGGACCATTACTTTGTTCCATTATGTAGTTTTTGTAATGTGTTTATCGCAGATATGGCTACTTCAGAGGAGCTTGTGGCCGATGTGTTCTATACCATATGGACTAAACGCATGACGCTGGAAATCCATACCAATTTTAAATCGTACATATATACAGCCGTCAAAAACAAAGCTTTAAAAAAAAAGAAAAATCTATCCTCATCGAGGTCAGTTCCTTTGGATACCATGACGTCTGATGTAGTTGATCCACAGAACGCCTTGACACAACTCACACTACAGGAGTTTAATTGCGACATTAAGAACCTGATTCAAACACTCCCCGAAAAACGGCGTGTTATTTTTGAACTCAATCGGTTCGAATCTTTGTCTTATAAAGAGATTGCAACGTTATTGCATATTTCGGAGAAAACAGTACACAATCAAATAAGTCTCGCTATTAAATACCTGCGCCCCCGTATAAGTTCGCTGCTGAACAACATATCCTAAACAAGCCGCATTACAAATTTTCATCTCATAAAGTTGTTCCATTCTTAATAATTTGTTAATCGACTAGGTCGGGAAGAAATATCCAAAAAAGGATCTTACTGATAAAAGCGAATTAAATGGGGGGCAGTGAAATTCTGGAACTTATTGCGAAGCACCTTTCTAATGAGAGCACGACGGACGAGGATATTGTATTGGCCTCATGGATAAATAGCTCCGAAGCAAATCAACGACTATACGAGCAGGTTAAACGGGCGTGGGCTGAAAGTCAACCTGCCTCAGATCCCGAGCGTTTAGCACGAGGCAAAGCGATGGTTTTTGGGCGGATTAGAGAAGAAGCCTCTCAAGCAAATAACTACTCCCTCCCGACCCCTCGTTGGTGGAAGAAAGCGCCCATTGTCCGTGTAGCAGCAGCTTCATTGCTCGTCGCCCTGAGCTGGTTTGGCTATATCGGGATAGCCACGCTATCTCAGCAGCGCTCAACAGCCTTCGTAAATGTGGAGAATAACGGTGAACTCAAAGAAGTGCTACTTCCCGATGGAAGTACCATATGGCTCCATTCGGAAAGCCAGATTCAATATGCCGACAATTTTTCCGGGAAAACCCGTGAAATTTTTCTAAACGGGGAGGCTTTTTTTGATGTAAAGAGAGATGTATCCAAACCTTTTATCGTTCATGCCGGATCGTTGACCACCCGGGTGCTGGGGACGTCCTTTACTATCAGGGCGTACGCTGAACAGTCTGACGTTGAAATCACAGTATCTTCGGGAAAAGTGTCTGTATCCGATTCAGCCGGTGTAATCGGAGAGTTGGAAAAGGATCAACAACTATCCTATCAGAAGTCCACTGGCAGGTTTACCAGTCAGCCGGTAGAGTCGCACAGTACAAGCCTTTGGAAGAGTGGTGAACTCGTTTTCGATATGGAAACCTTCGAGGAGGTCGCCCGCATTCTTGAGCGTCGGTACAATGTCCAGATACAATTTGACAATAGTAAAATTAAAAACTACCCAATTTCGGCTCGGTTCAGCAAGGATGAACCCCTTCAGCAAATACTCCATATGCTGGGACTCGTTACCGATACCGAATCAATATTCAATGACGGGACAAACATCATATGGATACGCGAAAAAAACAGGAAAAACAATAATGTAGATAATAGGCCTATGGAAAAATAATCATCAAAATATGGAGCCAGAACGGATATCCGGCTCCAATATCTTTCATCACTGTCAATTGAGAAAGACAATCAATAACCCGCAAGAATCATCAATTTACTTCAAATTTAATGAAAAAAAATAGTTACTTAACACTTACATACTGCTGCAGGGCATGTTTCAAAAAGCGAAATCTTATCGTTATCGCTACGCTGTTGGTACTTCTGGTGAATGTATGGAATGCCCAGGCCAGTAGTGAAGACTTACAAAAGGAAGCTGACAAAATTACCCTAAGCCTAAAAGAAGGATCGTTGACGCAAGCGCTTAAGCAAATAGAAAGTGTATCCGGTCAAAAATTTGTTTACAACCCCGATTTAACAGCACCCTATAGCATAGAGAAGCAAGAGATCTTACAAAAGGATCTTGATTCCGTGCTGACCAACCTGATTGCTGGAACAAATTTAACGTTTACACATGTTGGCGAAAATATCGTGATATTACCAAAAAGTTCGGGCCAGAACAGGACCGTTTCCGGAAAAGTGCTCGATATCCAAGAACAGCCCATTGTCGGCGCAACCATCTCCGTAGAGGGATCAAACCGGGGTGTCATAACCGATGAAGACGGGTCATTCAGACTGTCCATTCCTCAGGGGGAAACTGCGCTGGATGTACGGATCGTAGGCTACATCAACAAAACAGAGCCGATATCTGATTCGCAAACCGATCTGGTTATTTATCTGCAGGAAGATGTTAAAGAACTCGAAGAAGCCGTGGTGGTCGGTTATGGCACACAAAAGCGTGTCAATCTGACCGGTGCTGTCTCGGTCGTAAGCGGCAAAGAACTCGCGGATCGAGTCACGCCCACCGTAACCGGCATGTTACAGGGAATGGTGCCTGGTGTCAACGTGACCACGAATGCGGGCAAACCCGGCTCGACGCCGGACATCAATATACGGGGTATAACCTCGATCAACGAAACGGAACCGTTGGTGCTGATTGATGGTGCTGTAGGTGACCTGAACCGCATCAACCCGGCCGACGTCGAGTCGATTTCCATCATCAAAGACGCTTCCGCCGCAGCCGTTTATGGCGCGCGTGCGGCTTTCGGTGTTATTTTGGTGACAACCAAAAGCGGAAGTAGCCAAGACGGAAAAGCCACGGTCAATTACAGCTCGCGTATGGGCTGGGAGGAACCCACCACGTCGAAAGACTACGAATACCGCGGATACTGGTCGGTGTTTTTGGTCAACAAGTTCTGGCAGGCCGACTCGGGGAACAAATATATCCAATACACCGATAAGGATATGGAAGAGTTGTGGGCACGCGTAGACGATAAAACTGAACATCCCGATCGGCCGTGGGTCATTGAAGACGTTCGCGACGGTAGAAATCGTTGGATATACTACGCCAATCAGGACTGGTGGAACGGCCTCTTTAGCAACAACAACCCCTTCCAGCAACATCGTGTCTCATTAAGCGGTGGCTCAAATGACGTAAAATACTTGGTATCCGGTTCCTATCTTCGCCAGCAAGGGATGCAGAGGCATCATCCTGACGTGTTAAACCGCTACAACATGCGCTCCAAAGTTGATTTCAACATCAATAAGTGGGCTACCTTATCAAGTAATCTCGCCCTATATGATTCCAAATACAGCAACCAAAACGGTATTGATGGCCTCATCCACAATGCCGCCAACCACGCGCTCGCAAATTTCCCATTCTTCAATCCCGATGGAACAGGTATCTACGATACTGATGGGTTGATAGGAACGTATAAAGTGGGAAATGGTCGCCAAATCATGTTGGTAGATGGGCTGCACCCCACGATTGATTCTGACAACGATATCTCAAGCACAACACGTTTGGTGATGAACCCCATCAGAACTCTGACCATCACGGGCGACTTCACCTATCGATTCTACCAACGTCGCAGCACTGCCCGTGGTAACCCACTGTCATACCGTGTATATCCCGATAGTCCTATTGAGGAGTACATCACCGGAGCAGGTATCAACCGGTTGACTGAAACTGTCGGCACGAATAGATACAAAGCGTTCAATGCTTATGCAAACTACGAAGATACCTTTAACGGAGCACACCATCTTACTGCGGTGGGTGGGTTCAACTACGAAACTCACCACACTAAAAACGTGCGGGCCGTTGGCGAAAACCTTGTCGTGTCCGATATAAACGACCTAAATCTTGTGGGGACCGACGCCAATGGCGCCGTTATCACTAGTGTCGGCGGGGGCCAAAGTGAGTGGGCGTTGTTAGGGGTTTTTGGTCGAGCCAACTACGACTACAAGGGGCGCTATCTAGCTGAATTCAGTGGTCGCTATGACGGCACTTCTCGCTTTGCTCCGGAGAGCCGATGGGGATTTTTCCCTTCGGCATCAGTAGGTTGGAGGATCTCGGAAGAACCATTTTTCAAGAATGGTGGAGCCGGTAATCTGATAGATAACCTCAAATTGAGAGGTTCTTTCGGTAGCTTAGGTAATCAAAACGTGTCGAGCTATTATGCTTATATTCGATTGGTGTCGATCAGCAATTTGAATCAGCTGTTCGGTGGAAACACACCTTCCAAACAAGCCGCGCTGGGAGCCCCACTGGCCGATGATCTCACTTGGGAGACTGCCGAGCAATGGGATCTGGGACTCGATTTGAATATGCTGAATAACCGTTTGAGCATGACCACCGATCTCTATATACGAAACACGAAGGATATGCTTACGGTCGGTGTAGCTTTGCCTGCAGTCTATGGGGCGAACCCTCCCGAGATGAACGCCGCCGACCTGCGCACCAAAGGCTTCGAGTTTTCTGTCAACTGGAGAGATCAATTCAACCTGGCTGGAAAACCATTTCAATATGGCTTGGGTTTTAACCTCAGCGATTACAAAACCGTGGTCACCAAATATGACAATCCCGAAAGATCATTTGCTAAAGATCATTATGTTGGACAGGAGTGGGGTGAAATCTGGGGCTATAAGACTGACGGGTTCTTCAAAACCGATGAAGAGGCAAGACAATACGCCGAAGAGGTGGACTTGAGTCTACAATCTTCGCGGTTAACCGGCGGCTGGATGGCGGGAGACCTCAAATTTCTCGATCTAAACGGCGATGGCGTTTGGGGAGTTGGTGCCAATACCGTAGACGATCCGGGTGACCTTGCGAAATTGGGCAACTCACTCCCGTCACTATCCTACGGCATTAATGCGAGCATACGTTGGATGGGTTTTGACGCTACCGCCTTTTTCCAAGGTGTTGGCACCCACCATGTCTATCTCCATGGTAATACCAGAGATTTCTGGGGGCACTATTCAGCGTCTTACGGATCCTTTATGCCCTATAACTTTATCGACAAAGTATGGTCGGAAGACAATCCCGATGCCTATTTCCCGAGAGCGAGAGCCTATCTGGCAACCGGCGGTTACCTGGCCAAGACCAATGATCACTACCTCCAAAACCTAGCATATTTGCGCCTTAAGAACTTGACTGCCGGCTATACGTTGCCTGTAAACCTTTCAAAAAGGTTTGGCATTGATCAGCTTCGGCTCTACTTTTCAGGCGAGAACCTAGCATATTGGTCGCCACTAAAAAAGAACACAAAATACCTCGATCCCGAAACAGCGTATATCTACCGTAACAGGCAGTTGTCCGACCAAGGAAAAACTGATCAGGCCTACTACCCTTGGTCTAAAACATTTACGTTTGGCATAGATATCACTTTTTAATAAAAAAAATTACGATAACAATGAATAAAATACTTTCAATATTGTCGATTACAGTGCTTTCCGCAATTTTATCGAGTTGTGAAAAACTGCTCGACAAGCAACCACTGAGTCAGATTCCTGAAAGCGGCTACTTTAGAACTGAGCAAGACCTCGAGTTCTTCACCAATCCGTTATACAACATGTTAAATATGGACGACCGCCAGCAAAGTGATCATCTTGTACAGATGACGCTCTCAGAAATAATTATCGGCGGAAACCGTCGTACGGTGCCCAACTCGGGCGGTGGATGGGATTGGGGCGACCTGCGGCGAATCAACACCTTTCTCGCTCGCGTTGACCAGGCCGAAGACGAAGCGGCGATTAGCAAATATTCCGGCGTGGCACGCTTTTTTCGCGCCATGTTCTATTTCAACAAGGTGAAACGATTTGGCGATGTGCCCTGGTATGATACGGAGCTGGGCACGTCTGACGAGGCGCTTTATAAGCCACGCGACCCGCGTGAATTGGTGATGACCAAGATGGTTGAAGATATCGATTATGCCATTGCCAACCTTCCCAGCGAAGTCAGTGTTTTCCGCGTCAACAAATGGACGGCATTGGCGCTCAAATCGCGTTTTTGCCTCTATGAAGGCACTTTTCGAAAATACCATGGCGGTGATGAAGCCGACAAATACCTGGAACTAGCAGCCGCTGCCGCTAAAGAGGTGATCGATGGGGGCAGGTATAGGCTCTACACAACCGGTGGAGAGGAAAAATCTTACTTCACCCTCTTCAGCCAGGACGATGCAGACCCGGGCGAGTTTATTTTGGCATACGATTACAGCTCCAGCCCTCGTGTCAACCACAATGCGTCATCGTTTACCATGTCTGCAGCGCAAGGGCGCCCCTCGTACACCAAAAAGTTTGTCGACACTTACTTGATGAAGGACGGTTCTCGCTTCACCGATCAAGACGGTTGGCAAACCATGACCTTTATCGACGAGGTCCAAAACCGCGACCCCCGCTTGTCTCAAAGCATCCGCAACCCTAAATTCACCTTATCGGACAATAAGCCGTTTCCGAATAAATTTTCGACATCGGTCAACGGATATCACCCAATCAAGTTCTTGCAAGATGAAACACTCGGGTATGATGTCCGTGTAGGCTACTCGTCAAACGACCTTCCGATTTTTCGCTATGCCGAAGTACTGCTCAACTATGCGGAAGCCAAAGCAGAATTAGGCACATTGACCCAAACCGATATAGATATTTCGATCAAACTACTCCGGGACAGGGTGGGAATGCCCAATCTCGATGTAGCTACGGCAAACGCCAACCCCGACCCATACCTCTTATCGAACGAGACGGGATACACCAATGTGACCGCTGCCAACAAAGGGGTGGTCCTCGAAATCCGCCGCGAAAGAGCCATCGAACTTGTTCAGGAAGGTTTCCGATTGGACGACCTGGTACGATGGAAGGCAGGATATTGCATCGACCAGCCTCTGCTAGGTATCTACTTCCCTGGCCCAGGTGAATATGACCTGACAGGTGACGGAAAAACGAACCTTGTACTCTACACCAAGGGCAATAAGCCGGCTGACGAAGTGGGTGTCGAAATGTTTGAACTCGGTACCCCGGTCAATAATGGGGGTATGATCCTCACCGAAGGTACTAAAGGTAATGTGTTCTACCATAACAACATCGCGCTGGCAGGATTCAACGAACAAAGGGATTACTTCTATCCGATCCCCATCAACGAACGCTCGCTTAACAACAACCTCGATCAAAATCCTGGTTGGGTTGACGGGCTCAATTTTTAAATTGGTAAAACCTGCATGAACTGACGCTCAAAAAAGAGCATGATTGACTCAGCTCATGCAAGCCGAATCGCCGATAGAAAACAAATTTAATCAGATGAAAATTTGGGAAGGTGCCCGTTCAGCACTGCCTGAGGCACCTTTCTATTTAGTTTGAAGGTCTTACTATTCCAATCATATGGCTTCCATGAAGAAACTAACATATATCGTTTTATTTGGTTTATTGATGGGATCGTGTGCACAAAAAGCACGGATCCCCGCCCGATCAACCGGACAGGTGAACACGGGCAGTATCGTAAAGCCAATTGATTATACTTATCCTGCGGACTCTTCTTTTAAAGTCATTTCCTGGAATGTGGAACATTTTGTGGATCTCCACAATGACCCTTATATCAACAACAGGCGTGAAGACAATCCTCCCGAAAATATGCAGCGGCGTATCTCCCTGTTGCTGAAAGCCCTGAGAATGGCAGATGCCGATATTGTCGTGCTACAGGAATTCGAAAGTGCCAAGTTTCTTAAACAACTGGCACAGGATTCATTGGCTGATATGGGCTATATTTATTTTGCTGATGCGCCTAGTCATAATTGGTACATGAACGTGGTGGCGATGAGCAGGTTTCCGATGGGACTGATGACCACCTACGGTTTGGCCACGACCTCGCTACCAGGCTTCGTGAACGAGCAAGGCAAGGCTGAAACCCAGAACCACATCAATACCCGCATGTGGTCCGTAGATGTTTTTCCTTCCGAAAGCTATTCATTTTTGCTCACGGGGGTGCATTTAAAGGCGGGGCGGAGCGATAGGGATGTCGCCATGAGAAAGGGACAAATTGCGCTGCTTACGGAAACCTTTAATCGCTATTTGTCGCTCAACCCACAAACGAACATGCTTATGGCCGGCGATTATAATGCAACCCCAGATAGCGAAGAAATAGCGATGCTCACCAAGGACCCTGCGCTAAAGAATCACTTTGTCGATATCATTGACCCCGAGGTCTTGTCCCATCCATCAAATGCGCCCACAAGACGCCTGGATTATATTCTTGTCAATGAAAACATGAATAAAGAAATCCTCGACGGGGGGGCAAAGGTTATGCAGTTCTTCCCTCCAGAGACCATGAGGCTCATCAGTGATCATTTACCGATCGTCGCCAGGTTTTTAAAAGAGGACAAGTAATGATTTTGAAACCTGCATAAATTGCCTCAAGCAAAAGGATACGAATAATTTATGCAAGCTTCATCACCGTTAAAAAGCAAAATGCGAAACATTCATGAATACGATTGAATGCAAACACAAATGAATAATTTCATCAGACGGAAAAATTCATAGCATGAACAATTCGAGAAGAGATTTTATCAAAAAGGCTGCACTACTCTCCGGAAGCGCGGCTTTAGCAGGCATGCTTCCACCAACTATCGCAAAAGCATTAGCCATTGATCCGGCACCGGGAAGCACGTTTTACGATGCCGAGCATATTGTTTTTCTGATGCAAGAGAATCGTTCCTTCGATCACCTGTACGGCACATTGAAAGGTGTACGCGGATTTAACGACCCTAGGGTTATCGATTTGCCAAATAAGAACAAAGTTTGGTTGCAATCCAACAAAGAAGGCAAAACATATATCCCTTTCCGTTTAAACACGCAGACTACAAAAGTGCCATGGATGGGCTCTACGCCACATGGCTGGGCAGATCAAACGGACGCGCGCAACAAAGGGAAATATGATAAGTGGCTGAATGTCAAAAAGCCCTATAACAAGAAGTACGAAGACATTCCGCTGACGCTCGGCTATTGTGATCGGGCAGATTTTCCATTCTATTATTCGCTGGCAGATGCTTTCACTGTTTGTGATCAACACTTTTGTTCCAGCATCACCGGCACACATCCAAATCGCTGGTACTGGATGACCGGAACCATTCGGGAGCGCAATGTTGTAGATGCAAAAGCACATGTATGGAACAACAGTGACTATAATAACCCGACGCTAAACTGGAAGACATACCCCGAACGACTGGAAGAGCAGGGCGTATCCTGGCGGATTTACCAAAACGAACTTACCATGGGTTTTGGCTTGAGCGGCGAGGAAAGTAGCTGGTTGAGTAATTTTGGAACCAACGTAATGGAATACTTCCATAATTATAACGTGCGTTTACACCCGAGTGGCATTGCCAACCTGCATGAGCGGGAGAAAATTGCACAGGCAGAGATTGATCGCATCGGAGAAAATCCGGTGGAAGAAACTGATCAAAGAAGATTAGCCGCGGCTAAAAAGGTACTTGCGATGATCCAGGAAGGAAAGAAGCGCTATACACATGAAAATTTCAATAAGCTGTCAGCCTACGAAAAAGCCTTAAATAACAGAGCCTTCACAGTCAACAGTCAGGATCCCGATTTCCATAAGCTAACGACTCTTCGCTATGATGACGAGGGAACGCCGCGGGAATTGAATGTGCCAAAAGGCGATGTGTTACACCAATTCCGGGAAGATGTAAAAAATGATAAACTGCCTACAGTCTCCTGGTTAATGACTCCGGCAAATTTTTCGGATCACCCAGGACGCCCGTGGTTTGGTTCCTGGTATGTGAACGAGGTGATGGAAATCTTACTTGAAAATCCGGAGGTATGGAAAAAAACAATTTTTATCCTTACCTACGACGAAAATGACGGCTTCTTCGACCACGTGGTTCCTTATGCTGTGCCAGACCCTTACAAAGCGAATAGCGGTAAGGTTTCGGCTCCGATTGACCCGAAGATGGATTGGGCGTTAAATACACAGCAAACCAATCCTTCGAGTAGGAACGACAGATTACGCGAAAGTTCTTTAGGGTTAGGTTATCGCGTGCCGCTAGTCATCGCTTCACCGTGGACAAGAGGCGGATATGTCAACTCGCAGCTGTTTGACCACACCTCTTCCATTCAGTTCCTTGAAAATTTTCTCGCCAAGAAGTTCGAAAAAAAAATAGAAGAGAAAAATTTAACAGCTTGGCGGCGGACGATTTGCGGCGACTTAACATCTGTTTTTCGCCCGTACAATGGAGAAAAATTCAGCGACCCGCAGTTTATCGATAAACATGCATTTATGCACGACATCCATAGATCACAATTTAAAGATGTCCCGCAAAACTACAAGAATTTATCGGCTGCCGAAATTGATCAGATTAACGAAAACCCGTCGGCATCCGTGTTTTTCCCACAACAAGAAAAGGGTGTTAAGCCGTCTTGTTCGATTCCTTATGAACTGTACGTACAAGGAGCGTACGATCCCGAGGCGGAACGCTTCGAACTATCCTTTACCGCCGGCAATGCAGCATACGGCCCCTTGTCCAGTGGCTCCCCCTTTTTGGTTTATGCCATGAATCCCTACGAGAATGAAGTGCTACGCACATGGGAATACGCTGTAGCTCCCGGCGACACCTTAAAAGATGACTGGCAACTCAACGCATTCGACAGCAATGCATATCACCTCCGTGTATATGCGCCAAATGGATTTTATCGTGAATACCGGGGGCGGCAGAAACAGTCCGTCGTAACCGCCAATTGCCGATACGAATCGTCATCAGACAGTACAGCAGGAAATTTGACAGGCAATCTGATAATTGACCTCCATAACCCAACGGCGGAAACACAGACTGTCCTGTTGGAGGATCTGAGTTACAAACAAGGAAATCTCCAACAGAAACTGGCACCCGGCCAAGCTTTGTCTATCACCTTAAATTTACAAAAGCAATATCATTGGTATGATATACGCGTCAGTCTTCTGGGCAATGATGATTGGGAGGAACGTTACGCCGGCCATGTCGAAACCGGAAAGCTTTCGAAAACCGATCCACTCATGGGAGGGATTGTCTAATCGGAAAAAAGACGGTCTGAACACCCGATAAAAAAGCATAAAAAACAACAAAGCACACATGAAGAAACTATTGATCCTATCAATACTGCTCCTGGTCTTCAGCCTTGGAAATAGTATTGCACAAAATGTAACAACAGCCCAGATGAGTGGCAAAATTGATACCGAAAACGGACCCTTAGCAGGTGCTTCCGTCACGGCGGTACACCAGCCTTCGGGTACCAAATATCAGATTCAGTCCAATAGTGAAGGGCGGTTTACCTTAAGCAATCTCCGCATTGGAGGTCCATATTATGTATTGGTAAGTCACGTTGCCCATCAGCCGCAAAAGGTCGACAATATTACGCTCTCTTTAGGTCAGGATCTGTACCTGCCTATTATGATCTCCGGCGGTATGCAACTGGATGAGGTCGTCGTCAACGGAGCTGGCGATAACCTGATGAATTCCCAACGGGGCGGAACGGCGTTGAATATTTCGCGCGAAGCGATGGAAACAATGCCGACCGTGTCGCGAAGCATTAACGACCTGACCAAAGCAATCCCCCAGTCCAACGGCACGAGTTTTGGCGGAGCAAATTCCCGCTTTAATAATTATACGATTGACGGGAATATCTACAATAACAACTTCGGGGTAACCGGCGGACAGTTTGCGGGCAGCAACCCGATCTCGCTCGATGCCATCGAAGAAGTGCAGATCAACCTCGCGCCTTTTGATGTACGCCAGGGAGGATTTACCGGCGCCAATGTCAATGCCGTTACGCGTTCCGGGTCGAACCGGTTTACTGGATCCGTATATCATTACTTGCGAAACGACCAGATGACTGGTGACAAATCGTTTGAGGAGCGGCTCAACAAGGGGGACTCCGAAAACAAGATCACAGGATTTCGTTTAGGCGGTCCCATTATCAAGGACAAACTATTCTTCTTTGTAAACTATGAACAAGAAGGCCAATTGGCGCCCGGCAACAACAAACGGGCGTTACGGGACGGTGAGTCGCCTGATCCAGCCCGAAACATTATCCGCGTGCCCTTCGAACGCGCACAGTACGTACAGGACAAATTACAGGAACGCTATCAATACAATACCGGCGATTTCGAAAATTACCCGTTTGCAAATAACAGCAAGCGGTTCAATGCCCGTTTAGACTGGAACATCAATGACAAGCATAAAATGTTCATCCGGTTCAATGATTATAAACAGTTTCGGAATGTTCAGAGCAACAACAACAGCCTAAGCTATCTTCCCAGCTCGGTCAGTATCACAGGAAGCCGTAATGGCAGCGAAGGGCTCAATTTCTTCAATTCGACCTACACGAACAATATTCAGGTTCGCTCCATCACCGGGGAACTTTCTTCTATCCTGAGTAACCGTATCTCAAATCAGTTTTCAATAGGCTATAGCAGTGTTGAAGATCCTCGAAGAGGAGTGCCCGGCGGTCAGCCATTCCCCTTTATCGATGTATTGGAGCCCGACACGGATGGCCAGCTGAAATACTATTTTTCTGTTGGTAACGAACTCTTCACCGTTGGTAATGTCGTTTCGAATAATACCTTCAATATCACAAATAACACCCATATTGCATTAGAAGACCACTTTGTGACGGCAGGTGTTAATTTCGAGTACATGACTTTCGAAAACGCATTTAACCCCATGTTCAACGGTTATTACCGCTACAGTTCGTACGATGATTTTGTGCGGGCCGTAATCGACCGCGATCCTACAGTACAACCTTATGCCTTTGCACAGGGATATAGCTATGGTGATCCAGCTGTTCCTCCTGTCGATGCGACGCGCTTTGCGCAGCTGAGCCTGTATGTACAGGATGAATTTAGACCATTAAGCAATTTAAAGTTGACATTGGGGCTTCGTGCCGATATGCCATTCTACCCGATCTCTCTTCCGCCGAATGATAGGCTGTTGCAGTTTGAGCTGACCGATCCTAGAGACGGTTCTACCGTTATTCCCGATGTTTCGCAGCTGCCGAAAGCAAAGCTTGTGCTCTCGCCGCGCTTCGGATTCAACTACGATGTCTTTGAAGACCGCAGTATGCAGATCCGCGGCGGTACGGGGATCTTTCTCGGTAGAATACCTTTCGTGTATATCTCCAACCAGGTGAACCGGAATGGTGTGACCCGTGGCGGCTATGGCATGACCGGTGATGACTTTACCGCAGATCCTAGACCATTTAATCCCGATGTGGACGCCTACCGGCCGGATCCGTCTACGCTGGAAGCACAGGTTTCTAACGAGATTAACCTCACCGACAAAGATTTCTCCTTACCGAAGATATGGCGAAGTACGCTCGCGCTGGATAAAACACTTCCGGGTGGCTTTGTAGCTTCCGTAGAGGGTATTTTCTCGATGGATATGAAACAGGTGACGGCAGAAAATTTGGTATTGCCTGAGCCACATGGTTACTTTCAGGGCGCGGACCCAAGACCGTATTACACATCATCAACGACGAGCAGCACATTTAGCAATGTGTACATGTTGCGTAACGCAGAGAAGAACGGTTATTACTACTCGTTGACCTTTCAGTTGAACAAACGCTTGTGGAGGGGGCTCACCGGAAACGTCGCCTATACCCATAGCCGCGCCAAAGATTATGGCTTCAGTGGGGGAGCACAGGCCGCCGAGATCTGGCCCAGAACCGTGCGCGAGAACCGCAATAACCCCGAGCTCGGATACAGCAATACCCATTACCCACACCGCCTGATGGGCTGGCTGAGCTATAAAACAGGTAGCACCACCATATCCGTGTTTTATGATGCCGGACAGAGCGTGTACAGTTACACTTATCAAGGCAACTTCGGCGATGGAGCAAACAGGCTTCTGTATATCCCGAACAATGCGTCTGAGTTACGGTTTGAAGAGTTTACCGTAAATGACGAGATGTACACTCACGAAAGACAAGCTGCGCTACTGGAAGCCTTTATTGATCAGGATCCGTACCTGAAGGGACGTAGAGGGCAATATGCTGAGCGGAACGCAGCGAAGTATCCCTGGAATCATACTTTCGACCTGCGCTTGGTTCAGGATTTGAACATTGTACGTATTAAAGAAACTAATCACCGTCTGCAGCTTTCCTTTGATGTGCTCAATATCGGAAACCTGTTCAACAGCAACTGGGGCGGACGCAAGACGACCGACTTTGCGCAGCTTCTAAGCTACCGTGGGGTCAACGATAACCAAGAGCCTGTCTATCGTATACGATTGGCTAACGGAACTAACGAGCCACCGACAGAAACATTTAGAAATAGTGTGAGCCTGTCCAACACCTGGAGAGCTCAGGTAGGTATTCGGTATATTTTTGATTAATCATTTAAGAAAACATAGACATGAAAAAGCAACATATGATAAAAATATTCGTCCTCGCCCTTTTGGTGAGCATCGCACCCCTGCTGAGCAACGCATGGGGAGCGAAAGGACATCGTGCGATAGGCCGTATTGCCGAGCAGCACCTAAACAAAAAAGCGCTGGCCGAAGTGCGTCGTCTGCTGGGCGACGAATCGATGGCGATGGTCGGCACATGGGCCGATGAGGTGATCCGCACAGAGAAATACAAAGACAGTCAGCCTTGGCATTATATCAATATTCCAAAGGGATTGGATCGAGCTGGCGTGCACTCCTTTTTAGCCGAGCACCGAGACAAAAAAACAGCCTACTCGGGTATCCAAGAGATGATAGCCATATTAAAGGATAAAAGTAAATCGTCTGACGAGCGCGCCGATGCGTTGAAATTTCTGATCCACTTTGTTGGCGACATGCACCAGCCGATGCACTGTGGCCGTCTGGAAGATCGCGGTGGAAACGACATACCCGCATTGTGGCGGCGAGACTCCACCAATCTGCACGCGATATGGGATAGTCAAGTCATTGAAGGGATAGGACTAAGTTTTTCGGAGATGGCGGAAGAATACGATCGCATGGACCCGGCATCGATCCGCGAGATACAGCGGGCATCGATCGAAGATTGGTTTTATAGCTCCTACCAGATCAGTGAACGTATTTACGGCGAGATTGAAGCCAATCCCTCCGCGACGCAAAATACCTATATGTATGTCCGTCAACACCGCGACGACATCAAGGTAGCCATACGCAATGCCGGCTATCGCCTCGCGGGATTGCTCAACGATATCCTATAGCCTGGTGCTACTGCAATTGAAGGTGGCTGTCACGATTTGTGGCGCCACCTGTTCTTGTAGCTACAAGTTGCCTACGGCAACAAGTACATCAAAACGCACCATTAAACTTCCTCTTCCAACTCCTGCAACCTTTCCTTTACCAATTCCGAATGGTCCATTCCCCACTCATTAATCTGGGATAAAAGGGGAAGTAAGCTATTGCCAAAGGCTGTGAGCTGATATTCGGTCTTTTTGGGATAAACATCTT
>NZ_JBHRTA010000057.1:0-37611 GCF_042646065.1 Parapedobacter deserti | reverse complement strand
GGGTAAACATGTACTCTCTACGCTCCTTCATAATCATATTATTTGTGGGCGTAAAACTACAGCCGATCAGTTAATCAGAAAATATGTACTTGGTAGGCCGGATACCGCGAACTGGGGTTTCTCACAGGCCGGGAACCCTTCGTCAAAAAGCTGCTTGGGTTTTGCTTAAACGCAATACGGTGACGGTTATCGATTCATTGTATTTGCCGTTGAACTCCTCTGCAATAGTGAAACCGAGTTTGCGGTATAGGTTGATTGCCGGCAGGTTGGATTTCAGAACAAGCAGGGATACTTCATTGCCCGCCATCGGCAAGATATGCTCCAGCAATTTGGTTGCGATGTGTTGCCGATAATAGTGCGGTGAGATAAACAGGAATGAAATGAATTGACTGTGGTACCCGGCGAATCCAACGATCCGATTGTCTTTCTCGGCCACATAGATGGCACTGTCGTGGAAAGATTTCAGGATAGCTTCGTCCTGATCCAAGGGTATGATGTCTTCCTCGCCCAATACCCCTTTGAATTCATCGGGCTTGGCCTGTGCAAAAACAGTGCAAACGGCCTCCCAATCCGCCGGCTCATATGCCCTGATGATTAAATTTTGCCCTGCTTCCATGCGATCGGTGATTTTGCCTTTTCGATTTATCAATTCTACGGCATCCTCAACGCTTCTCTTCATAAATTGCCATCAACAGGTTATCAAATTGCCGCGGGTCCAACCTGTCTATCTGATGATTGCGTTTCAACCACCTTAATGCCTCTAAACAATTATAATAAAATTTTTTGTACTCGAGATCGTAATGCTCGTCATCACCAATATCGCGTGCCCTTTTTTTGTTTTTCTCAAATTGTATGCCCGATAGAAACTTAATACTTTCGACCGCCCGGCTGTCATAGATAAAGAAAATATCAGGTAGATGGAAATGAAGGTACTTCGAAGCAAACGAACGCTTAATTACACCGCCTTCAATAATCTTGCTAAGTCGTGAGTGTAATGATAAAACAGCTTTGATTTGAGTTTCATCAAATTCTAGCAAATTTTTAATCGTCCAATTTCGCATATCTTCCAAATCCTCGTCCAAATTGATTTCTTTAAATCTTCTAACTATATAATCCTTATAGAAGCGGTCGCTATCCAGACCAGCAGCCGAAGGGGTATCCCCAGATGAGCCTTTCAAAGACTTTCTTCTTTCCAATGCCACAGCATATGTCCTACCGATAATGAGCGATTTTGCCAAAATCGATTGAGTATCACAATTGCTGCTATATTCGCGGCACATGCTGTATAAGGTTTCATTGGATAAATCCCAATCGTCTTTTAAATATTGCTTTTCCTGAAGTAATTTGTTGATATCCATTCTGCGTTTCATTGTTGGTTCGTTATACGGCCTTGTTTTGGTCTTAGGTTAAATTCTGCTTTCCTCCGCTAAATATTCGTCGGACCAGCTTTTTATCCCAAAAACGGATGTTTCTTGATCAATCATCAAACTTTATAAAGCTTCGGTCATAGGGATTCGATCCAATGATCAAAATGCCCTCATCGCCGTAGCCAGCATAACCATAGTACGATGTAAATTTCAAGAAATAGTTGGTTCCCTTTATTTCATAAAGATCTCCGGATCCATCGGCTATCTCAATCTCGTATCTACCTTGTTTAATTGACGTGGGAGTGAATATATAACTTATATCATTTCCATCCTCGTCTAATGTTCCATAGTCGAGCTCAATCTTCTCATATATTTCATCAATGTCGTATTCCTCGCTTGACGAACTATTGATCATCAAAAGTGACAGTATAACGATAAGTGGTTTCATGCTTTGGCCTATTTATGTCAATTTCAACTTTAAAAATAACTACGGCTTACACACCTTACACGCCCCATACCCATTCTTAATGGCCTCTTTTTTCGTAGTCTTGATCTGGCTTTTATTCAGATACCGGCACCCTGCCTTGTGGTACTTCTCCCCCGATTTGGTGATATACACCGTAGCATCCTTTTGCTCGGCGACCGTATAAGCGGCCCTACCCTGCGCATCCGAAGCCGCAGGCAGCAAGAGCCCGAAGACGAGAAAGGTAAAGGATACGCATACGCATGATGGTTGGTGTTGGTTTCTTTATAACGGTTAACGGTTAGTAAATTCGGTTATTGATTATATGGTATTATTGGTTTATTACTTGTTTTTCTTAGGCCTATTGGCTTATAAAGGTAATTATAACATGCAAGGTAAAATATCGGATTGAGAATTACAAATTTTGATTACCCAAAGGTAACCTGAGGAATGGTGAGGACATTACGGGAAACCGGAAATCTGGAGTAAAATTCAAGAAGCCAATGTTGCTCAATCTGCACCGTATATTTCTACCCCTACGTTAGGTTTATGATCGATTTTTGACGGTCGCAAGAGTGTAGCAGCAATCCACTCTTTTAATTGCATTACTCCTTTCACCTATTGACGGGTCCCTTCTTTAGGTAATGTCTTAAGCAGGTCTTTGGCGGGCACTTCTTTAATTTCACCATCACGTTTGATTACGAGACTTTCCCCATTGGCAGCCGATTCTTCTACCAACTTCCGCAACGCTTTCCGCAGTCCGTACAACACTTTATCCGAAAACGATGTTGATGAAGGTGTATTTATTGGCATAACGTTAAATATTAAAAAGCGGCTCCTGGCGGTTATCCCAAAAACAGATCACCGTTACAATACGGCCATCAACTTTATAAAGGATGGAACAGTTATTATGTACAATGCATTTCCTGATTTGGGTTTCCTCAATAGCTACCGGATAAAGGAAAGGAGTCCTGCTTAATGTATCCAACGCTTTGGAAACGCGTCCTTCAAACTTCAACACAAAGCGCTCGCCCCAACGTTCCATCAGTTGTAATGATAATGAATCGTAAGTGTCTTCCGCCTCGGGAGTAAAGCTGAGCGTATATTGCATTAGGTTGGTTTAGTTTCGGTTTAAGCTTGCTTGCTGACTACCGTTTCAAAAAATGCTTCTCTTTGAACTCCTCCAGTCCGATGGTCTTGCCTTGGGCGGCTTGCTTCATTCCTCTATCGACGCTAGACTTCACATGATCTGGCAACGTACTGGACTGCGGTTCGAAAGGAACCTTCAATGCCTTCAAAACTGATTTAACGGTCTTGAGTTGCTCAGCATTTTCCGGATGAATCATAATCGCTTCCATATTCGTTTGCTTTATGACAAAGTTACGAAAATTAAAATCTTATTTTCCAATCGATCTAATTTTCTCCGTACAAAGCCCTTGACAATTTCTTTCATCTGGGTAGCTTTGCAATCAATTCCTTTGTTTCTGTCCGCTAATATGCGCGAGACCGCCATTTTGCCCAAAATGAAAGTTTCTTGATTCAAATATGTTCAATACTCCTCGAATCAGTATTATTGCCGAGGATTTGCATGACGAAAACGTATTGAACAATCAGGGAGTTCTGTTTTTCATTGATACGGTATTCTTTCTCATGCCTGCATTTTACTATTAGAGACAACTATTTTCTGGACGTCTTTAACATATATATATATATTTATTGCATGCATACTGCGATTTACACATCACGGAAACTTGAAAAACTCATAAAAAAATGGGTGGTTCCAAAAACGGGCAACATCGAAAATGCACCTCTGGGAAAATGGAACGCCACTGTCTTCTTTGTAAATCGTAAAAAATGCTGGCTCATAACGAATGCTAAAACACAATACCATGTCCTTCTGCCCGACATAAAAGCTGCCGACGTGGCTGATATTGATCGGATATTTAAACGGGCTTTTTATACTCAACTGCAATATGATGGCATTTCTATTTCCCTGGACGTTGTTAATCGATTGTTGGAGGATGTTCACCTCTATCCTACCGATAACGACAGAAGCACAACCGCTTATCAAAACCAGCGATTACTCGAGTTGGATTACTGGAAACAGGAATACCAAAGCCTGGAATACATGCCAATCCGAGATTTGACCAACCGGATCAACAAAACCCCGATTAACCTGACCTCTAAAAAGAGGTTTAGCGGTTATACCGATGCATTGACTGAGATGAAACGACTGTTGGACACCAATGCTATTGGCGAATGATGCGGTTGCCTCGGTTTTTTTCGAACGAGCAAATTGTCATATCGGCGATACGACTATTGAGGCTACGGCAATCTCCGACAACGTATCGCTTGTAAAATTGTGCATACCGCTTAACCAATTGGTGATTTCCGTATAGAAGTGTTAATCTTAGCAGGGCTGAGCTTGAAAAGTATATCAAAGCCCGCGCTTCAAACGAGGTTGTATCCGAGCACACTTTTGTCTCCGCCAGCAAATCTCGGCTAACGGCAATGGCTTTCAATGGAAACACCTTATTTAGAATCTTCTCCAAAACTGGAAAAGCTATTGAAAAAATCGCTAAATTTGGGGTACACAATCCTCCCAATGAAAAGGAAGTATTATTCAGGCCGAACAGGACATTTAGAATTCTGAAAGTACAGAGGAACTGTCACGTACGGTCATAACAATGGAGGAGGTTTAAATGATCGCAATACAGGAAATACAGGACAAGAATAAGATTGAGAAACATGATATTGACAATCTGTCAAATATCGTGTTTGATTCGATCTTGGTGAAAGGCAGCTATAAAAATACCACTCAATTGGAAAAAAAAGAAAAGCTTATTGAAGCGTTTTCTGCGTTTGTTGAGCAATTGATGGAATTGCGTCTCACCTCTTCTAAACAAAACAAACTGGAGCTTATCAACTTCATCGATAAGCTGAATATGCAAAAGGAATTACTTGAATTAGAGAAAGGCGAAACTAACATTTCCGATATCCAAACCGCTGCCAATCGTTTAGGCAAAAAAGCTCAGTCGGCGTTTGCGGGGAAATAGAAAATTCAAAATCAAGTATTGCCTAAATAAGCCTATTATTTTGCGACTCATGAAACATATAAATAGCGTCGAGTATATCGATGAGAGTTCCAAGCAATGAAAAAGGAAGGAAAATTGCATACCCGTAACGCTAGCGTTACGAAAGAAAATAATCTGATATCCAATGATAGCCGACATGTAAACTCTTGCTCATATTAAGCAGACCCGTTTACAGATAGATCGTACAACAATCGCTTATCAAGATTAACCTTTATATTCCAATAATGGCTGCATCCGTCTAGGACGATCACAACTTCGTCTGTCAGTGTTTGGTTATCTGTGCCGGACTTCCACAGAAAGTTTATCCAGATTACTTTTTCGCCTGCTGTGTTTACATAACCTACATATTGCCTGATATATTTCTTTAGATTCCGATGAATGACAGGACAATCACCGCTCTGATCAGTCATAGGAATATTCAATTCCGCCAAATCTTCCTTTAAAATTTGTTCTGCTAACAGGACATCCTCCTCTACCGGTGTGTATCGTTCCTTTTGATTTTCGATGGTTGTGAGAACGAATCGGTCTTTGCCGAGGACATATCCTTTAAACCCTTTCCCTTGTATCAGATCGGGTGTTTGCTGCGGATTAAACCACAGGAACAACAGCATACTGAGTAATGTCTTCATACTTGCGTTGGTTATTACGGTTCGTCCTTGTAACCACTTTTTTTTTCAAATAAGTGCTTTCACAATCGTAATAAAGAGAGACATACCTCCTATTACAATGAAAACCCACCAGTATTTTTTCAGTGCTGCCCACCCATCGTTCTGAATGGAGTACTTGGCCATAATACCGAAGAAAATAATTACGATTGACGATAGTAGTCCTTTGAGCATTGTTTATAGCAGATTAATTCTCGGATTCAGTAGTTAGTTTTGAAATTGCTCAAATGGTCCTACATCGGCATCTAGATAATTGAAGTACGCGCCACAGGCATAAAAGCATTTTTGTTTATTTCAGTTTTGGCCTTTTCGTTTATAAAAGTCGTTATAACACGCAAGGTAATACATCGTTCTGAAATTTGCAAGTACTGTTTGCTACGAAGATAAGTGAACGGAATGGATGGGCATTACGGGAAACCGGAAGGTTGGTGGACAGGAGCGCTATCTCCTTAACGATACGACCTGCCGGCTGTTGATTCATAACGTCAGCGATACGTATTTGCTCGAAGGGCGCACCACCCGTTATATCTTTAAAATTTACCGGGATGCACACCGAAAAATGGAAGAGATAAACGGTGAGGTGGAATTACTGAATATCCTGCATGCCGGTGGGGCTTCGGTGAGCCATCCATTGCCGGATAAAGATGGTGGATATTTGCAAGCATTCCAAGCGGCGGAAGGTATCCGTTATGGCGTATTGTTCACCTACGCCGAGGGGCAGGTTTATCCTGCAATGAACGATGAGCAGTTGTTGCAGGTGGGCAGCTCCATAGCACACATCCATAACCTAACGGCTGGCCTCCGCTTACAGTACAACCGTAAGCCGCTGGGCTTTGAAGCACTGGTAGACGCCCCGCTCCGCATCATAGAACCTGCATTTAGCGGCTTAGCCACGGAGTACCGTTATTTACACGAAACTGCCACCCGCGTGGAACGGGAATTGCAGGCCTTTGAACTGTCGACTTTTAGCCACGGTTATTGCCACTATGATTTCCTGCCCAAGAACTTCCATTTTGATGCAAACGGAAAGGTTACTTTTTTTGATTTTGATTTTGCGGGTGAGGGATACCTGGTGAATGACCTCGCTTCTTTCTATGTCCACTTTTTTCTAGACGTAATACATAAAAAGCTGACACAGCAGGAGGCAGACCACCAATTTGCCTTATTTGTAAAAGGCTATCGCGAACGGCGGCCGCTAAGTGAGGCCGAGCGGGCTTCTATACCTTACTGGGGGTTCTTGTTCTGGTTGTTTTACTTCCGCTTCTACTGTGAGAATTTTGAGGATTGGTCAAACTTTTTCTTTACCCCGCGCTTTATCAAGGAACGGGTAGGCTGGATGAAAACGTGGGAAGAATGGTATTTGAGTTAGCGGGTTTGTGTTCTTTTTGCATCGAAGAAAGCCTATTCTCGCCATCAAGCGACCCAATATCATGGGCAGATATTGTCGTGGGTGCCAATTGACTTCGGAAAGGCCAGCCCTGAATATCAACGACAGACAATTGACGATTTGATGGACGCGATCGAGTAAGAAACGTTTTTGTTGGTTATCGTGTTCGTGCTCTTCAAGATAATTGCTTTCCATGTAACTTCCATAACGGTTTTGGAATATTTACGACTCTATTTTTCATGCAACTTTTTATTTACTTCTTGATTCAGGAAAAGTTAACGTCCACCTGTCACATTAATGAAAATTCCCGTCGAATAAGATGATTTATCCGATGCGAGCCACAAAATAGCTTCTGCAACCTCGTCCGCCAAACCACCGCGTTTAAGCGGAATAGTACATTTTATCCGATCGATCCTGTCCGGCTCACCGCCATCGGCATGGATGTCGGTATGGATGAATGCAGGACGAACAGCATTTACCCGGATATGCTCGTCCGCTAATTCTTTCGATAATCCGATCGTTAGGGTATCTAACGCTCCTTTTGCAGCGGCATAATCGATGTATTCAAAAGGTGCCCCGGTTCTGGAAGCAATGGAGGAAACATTGACAATGGTTCCGCCTTCGCCACCATATGTTGATGACATGCGTTTAATGGCCTCTTGGCAGCACAGAAGCGGTCCCATCACATTGGCGTTAAACATCCGCTGTAATCTTTGGTAATCAATATCGACGAATTTCTTCTGATGCTCGAGTGTTCCGGCGTTGTTGATCAGGCAATGAAGCTTTCCGAAATGCCTATCCACTTCGGAAAATAAACGAACAATCTCATCTTGCCTGGAAACATCTGCTTGAATGGCGACGGCTTTTCCTCCTTGTGATACAATCCGATTAACTACATCGTCGGCTGCTGCTTTGTTCTTTTTATAATTTACTGCTACTGCATAACCGTTTTTCGCGGCAAGGAGTGCTGTTGCTGCACCTATTCCTCGGCTCGCGCCTGTTATTATCATTGTTTTCATTATAAGTACTTTATTGTTCTTAAATTCTATATCAGTATTTCACGCTCCAACAACAAATTAAGCGCAAGCTCAGATTTTATTTTCGTGAGTTCACCTAATAACCTTGTCTCCCTAACGGCATTCTGCTGATGTATTTGTTCCGCGATCCTCACTATTTCAGCGTTTAAAGTTTCTATTTCGGTTCTTTTATTACGCCGTATATCTTGTAAGGTCGATATCGCTTGCCCATCGGACAACCGGCTTATTTGGACCAAACCACTCTCTACATCATCAGGCTGAATTGCTATTCCTTTTGCATGAGCGATAGTTGTGCATTCAGCGATTACCCGACGGGCAATTTTCAACGCATCAGGATTTTTGTGGAAGATGCCATTGTCAATTTCTAATAACGGGCAAACCGAATTGAACACGCAGTTGATGATCGCTTTTTTCCATATGATATGCTGGATATATACTTCACTCTTAAATCCAAAATCACGAGTATTTAGATGGGCGACGATATTGTCGAGTTGCTCTTCATTTCCATGCTCTATTCCCACAGGGCAAGTTGTCACAGGCTTAAACCGCACAACAACTTCATCAATCGACTGACTTGTTACAAAGAGAACACAGCGGTACACCTGCTGATATCCATGCTCTAAAAACGGTTGCTCGATGCCCAAACCGTTTTGTAGGAGTACGATGGGTGAGTCGCCTATTTTTGACTTTAATGCACCAGCCAGTTTTTCATTCCCAAAAGATTTGGTTGCGAGAACAACAATACCGTCAATCTCGGAAAGGGAATTTAATGTTGCAACCTCCACATGCGCCTCGTGTATAAAGCCGTTTTCCATTTCCACAGCGAACCGGCGGGTTATTGTACTACCGTCATGTACGCTTCCTCTTATCATGGTAACTTTTCTACCCGCTTGAGAAAGAAAAACAGCGAGTGCTTTGCCAATAGCCCCTGAACCCACGATAAACATGTGCTTGTGATGGAATCCCATTATTACTTGCTTATTATAGGTTTGCGATACATATTATATTGAACGATTTCCATGTATTTTTTGGGATCGGATAAACTAGTGAAGCCATAGCGGCTATAAAGCGTTTGGGCATCTTCGGTGAATAACACAAACCGTCGTAACTGTTTTACCCATTTTATATTAATGACATATTGCAGCAGGTCTTTACTGACGCCTTTTCCGCGGTACTGCTTCAAAACGAATAGTGGATGCTCCCTAAATCCATCCGATGAAATCCCGATTTAATCTTATAGTGTCCCATGGCTTTAAGTTCATCTTGTCAAACAAAATTCGGCAAAATAGTTGCATGATAGCAGATGCAGTTTTATTATTTTTGTTGGTAGCAGTTAAAATGTGGGAATGAAGAAAATACAAAACAAGTCGGAGTTCGCTTATATGCGTATCGCTAAAATTATCGAGCAACAAATCCTGAACGGGACGTTGCGTACCGGTGATAAGCTCCCATCGCTACGGACGATATGCCGTGAATATGGTGTAAGTCAAAATACGGCATTAAGTACATACTATTATTTAGAGAGTAAAATGTTGATTGAGACCCGACCTCAGTCCGGATATTATGTGCGGTATTCGAAAACGAAAATTCCTGCGCTTTCCCAGCTTACCAACCCTGAATCCGAAGCGAATTATGCCGACAGTGAATTACTGGTACGTAAGATTTATGATAGCTTGGGGGAGAATGGTCATTTACCGCTTGCCCTGGGAGCTCCGGCCAATGAGTTATTGCCCATAGCAAAACTCAACAAAGGTCTGATAATGGCAACAAGAGAGTTGAAAGGCAGCGGTGTCATGTACGACAAAACCGAGGGAAATGAGCGGTTACGCCGTCAGGTTGCCCGATGGTCTTTCGCAATGGAGTGTAATTTGAAGCATGATGAAATCATTACCACGAGTGGTTGCCTGAACGCGCTGTCATATTGTATGATGGCATTGACAAAAAAAGGAGATACGATAGCCATGGAAAGTCCTATCTCGTTCGGAATGTTACAACTCGCTCAGGTGTTAGGCGTCAAAGTATTGGAACTACCATCGGATCCCCAGCATGGTGTTGACTTGGACGCATTGGAAGATGCACTAAGAAAAAACAAGATAAATGTATGTCTCTTTATCAGCAATTTCAGCAATCCGCTGGGCAGTTGCATGCCCGACGAAAACAAGAAACAGACGGTACGTCTCCTTGAAAAATATAACGTTCCGCTTATTGAGAATGATCTCAATGGTGACGTATATTTTGGTCAGCAACGACCGAAATCCTGCAAGACCTATGATGAAAGCGGCCTGGTATTGTGGTGCGGTTCGGTATCCAAAACGCTCGCTCCCGGTTATCGGGTGGGGTGGGTTGCTCCGGGAAAGTTCAAAGACGAGGTAAGGCGTATGAAGCTCTACCACAATATCTCATCGACTTCCATCACGCAGGAAGTTATTGCCGGGTTTCTCGAAACAGGCCGGTATGAGAACCATCTTCGCAAACTAAGGCATACGCTCCATGGTAATCTACTCAAATTTTCAAGGGCCATTTCGGATTATTTTCCTGACGGAACAATGGCCAGCAGACCTCAGGGCGGATTCGTTATATGGGTGGAATTACCTAAAACCATTGACACCATTGCATTATATGAACAATGCCTGCGGCATAAAATCAGTTTTGCGCCGGGCAGAATTTTCACGTTGCAAGATCAATACGAAAATTGCCTTCGATTAAACTACGGTTTATTATGGAATGAGCGATTGGATCGAGATCTTAAATTGCTGGGAGATCTTGCTAAACGATGTAAATGATCTCAGGCAAACCTATCGACAACCAATCCTTCGGTGTTTTATCCATAGTGTAAACCGTTCGCTATCTTCGAATTCTTTCTTTAAGAAACTCTTTCCGCAAAACCAAGTATATACCCATTCAAGTCTTTTAAATAAAATTCGCGCATTCCATACCAAGTTGTTTTTATATCGGTCACCTGTAGATTTTTCCCAATCATTTTTTTATGAAAGTCTTTTATCCCGTCAATATCCATATAAAACGAAACGGAAGCGCCAATTGGAAGATTGCGAGCGAAGACTACATCTTCCTTGAAAGAATCGGTCCTTTGAAAGAAAAGTTGGACATTATCTTTTTCTATCATCGCATACACATAATCTTTATCCTGTGAAAAAGATGTTTCAATCATATCCTGCGTAGTAGGAACCGTCATGACTAATTTAAAGTCAAAATTCTCAATATAGTAAGCGACTGATTTTTCAACGTCTGCTACTTCGAAATTTGGGGTAAGTTTTGTAATTGTCATTGAAATTTGTTGATTACTGTATAAATTGTAAATATGCTACTAAAATAGATTACTACTTTTTTTGAACCGTTGCCGACACTAATCTTATATGAGCCAAATGGTGGTTGCAATGCCATGCATACATGCCAATAACTTCATCCAAAGGAATTGGTCTACCGTGTTCAGGATGAACGTACGTCCTTTATAAGGCTTGATAATGGGATCAGTTTCTGTAAGCGCCAACTTAAAACGTATAAAAGCATTCATATGGCTGTCTGCACAATGATGGACAACTTGTCTTACCGTCCAGCCGCCATTTCTGTAGGGGGTATCGAGTTGTCCATCCGTTAATGATAAAACCTCGCTGGCTATTTTTTTCGGGAATCCGGCTATAATCCTTATCCAGCCCGAAAGTTCCTGTTTTGAGGCAGGTCGGATAGAAAGCTCCGCCGTTGTTTCCTCCACATTTTGCATAACCGGCTCCTCCCTCGGATGATCGGGAAAACTCAGTCTCCACTTTAACGCGTAATGGCTTATCATAATAAATTTTCAAAATCAAACTTCTTTGCGCCGGTCGATATTGTTTGTGGGGTCGTTAAAGTGGTCATCTTGTTAAGTTAAAATTGATATGGATTTAAAAGGTGAACGTCATCATGACATCGGCTCTTTTGTATTTTGTCTTATCTATTTCCGTTTCGTTGAAACCTAATTTCCGATATATATTCAGGGCATCTGTTAAGCGGGTGTGCGAGAAAAGCACGAGCTCTTTCACGCCAAGACGTTTGGATACGGATATCGCCTGAGTGCAGAGCATTTTGCCGATTCCACACCCTCGGTAATTCTCATGTACGGTCATCTTGGTCAATTCCAATCGATCGCCATCCATTTTTTTCAAGGCCGCTGTACCTATAGGTTGACCGTCTTTTAAGGCAAAAAGGATTTTGCCACCACTTTTGAGTATAGCCTCTTCCGGATTGGACAATACGTACTGGTCAACCGGTTCTATATCAAAATACTGGTTCAGCCACGCCATATTCAAAGCTTTGAAAGCGTCTTTATAGGCCGGGTGATAATCGGTGATTATTATTCCATTTTTGAAGAAGAAATCTACGAGGGCAGGATCGTCAAAGATATGCACACCGATATGCTGCATTTCTTGTAAGCCTCTATCGTAGACACCCGATATTGTCGACGGAATCATTGCAATCCTGTAATTCCGTTCACTGGCTTCGTATATGGTTGTGCGTGGGCAATTCGGAAAATTACAGCCAGCAACAAATAGCGAATTTATTTCCTTTGATTGCAGCACATCATGTAATGTCGTGTTATAAAATGCGCCCCACTTCGGTTTATACAAGATGTAGTCATTATCCCCACACCGGGCGATTTTTCCGTTAAGAAGCTCGTCATGAGAATGCAGGCTATCAATTTTAGGCAATAATTCATCAATAATTTCTGCTCCCGAACTATTAGGAGCTACAATCGGCTTACCAGACGAAATAAGCTTTCTACGGCGTAATTCGGCATTACTTCCATCTGGATGATACAGGCGTATGATATGGAACACAGGTCTGCCGTATTTCCTGAATATTTTTGTTAGAGAAGCGAGATCGGGAATTATTTCTTCCGTTCCATCGACATAGGCTTGGCCTTTAGGATTTGCGAAATCGTACTGCATATCTATAATAAGCAGCGCAGATTTATCCTGCGCTAAGTTGATATTCGTCATACACAAAAATCATAAAACTAAATTTATGATAACAGATGCAAATTTTGATTTTTTGATAGGAGCAGTTTGGCTTTTATCGAAAAACTAAAGAATTTGCTATATCAAAGTATCCGCTCTTTTTAATTGAGATTTTTAGACAAAACCCGCTGATAAATTAACCAAAGAATATTCTATTTCTATAACGAAGGGGCTGGAAGAATGCACCCTCGCCCAGCACCGGGTTACGTTGATCGGCGGCAGCTTGGAAGAGGCTTTTATGGCGTACAAGCGCATTGCAGAAGTGATGGCAGCGCAAAAGGAATTGGTAGATATTATCGGCACGTTCCAGCCACGTATTGTACGGATGGATGGTTGATACAAAGCACTCAATTTTTACACGCTGTCGGTGTATCCCTATTTCGCGGGTTGTTTGCTGGCGCTGGAGGAAATGGAACACGCAAAGAAACTGATCGATTTTGCGTTGACACTGAGAGGTACGGACAAGGAAAATACCAGTTATTGAAATCAATATCGCTCCGGCAGTAATTAAGATAAAGTTTGTAAAACCGCCATATAATTCTGATAGCGATTGATTCATCATTGTTTCCTTATCCATAAAATACATCCCTATAAAAGCAAAAAGATTGTTTACCAAATGGATCAAGATTGATAATGATAGTTTTCTAGTTCTGTAATATACCCAACCTGAAAACAACCCAATTACCAAAGCACTAATAAACTGCCATGGGTTTAAATGAGTAATTCCAAAAAGAACACTTGATAGGATAATTGATTTAACTGGAGAACATCTTTGTAAAAGTCCCTCTAAAATAATCCCTCTGAAAATCAATTCTTCTATTATAGGCGCGGCAATGACTATGGCCAAGAAAGAATAGATACTTTTTTCATCTGCAAATTCAAGAAATATCTTATGCATAAACTCAGGCATCGGTATTAAATTAACTATCGGCGAAGTTATGCCTGTCTGAAGTCCAATTGTAGCGAGCAAAACTAATCCCATTATCTTCGTTGAACTCAGGCTAAAATTGTAATTATTTACTGCTGTTCGTTTATTTCTGATGAAGTGAGCGATACCGAAGGGAACTCCCATCGCTAATAGATAATAAACTAAAAAAGAAATCTCCTTTCCTATTGTTGTATTGAGCACGAGATTGACGGGACTAAATACCAGCGCTGATAGAATCGTTACTCCGACGATTCCCCAACTTTGTCTAATACTAGGGTAATAAGTACGTTGATCTTCAATCATATAATTTTATTTTAGCTTCATTAGGCTACTTTTACTACTAGCCCATGCAGAGAACCTATTGATTTATAAGGGTAGTTGTAACATGCAACGTAAAATATCCGATCGTGAATTACAAATTTTGATTAGTTATACTTGTTTCAAATAGAGGCAATCAGGACGTTTTGCCGGTAAGAAGTTCCAGGTTTTCCGTGATCTTTTTTATATCCCAGTTCCACCATTTCAACGCCAATAGTTCGGCAATCTTTTCAGTGGAAAACCTTTTTTTGATCTCCCTGGCGGGATTGCCGCCGACAATCGTATAGGGTGCAACATCCTTTGTTACGGTTGCATTGGTGGCGATGATGGCCCCATCCCCCACCTTGACCCCGGGCATAATCGTTGCACTGCTCCCGATCCAGACATCATTCCCGATTACGGTATCGCCTTTAAACGGGAGGTCTGATAATTCAGGCTCCACGCGCTTCCAGTCTTTTCCGAATATATTAAACGGATACGCCGTAATCCCGTCCATTTTATGGTTGGCCCCATTCATGATGAATCTGACGCCGGATGCAATCATGCAGAATTTACCGATGATCAATTTATCACCAAGGAAATCATAATGATACTTGACGTTCTTTTCAAAGTTCGCCACATCCTCGAAATCATCGTAATAGGTATAGTCGCCCACCTCAATATTCGGGTTGGTAATGATATTTTTCAGGAAACAAAGCCTGTCGTAATGCGCAAGGGGAAATTTTTCGTCTTTGTCTGGTATCTGCATGTGTAAATTCGCAAGTGTTACAGCTTTGATGCTTCGTGTTAGCTAATCGCTAAACTACGAAAAAAGTGTAATATCGTACCAATAACTTCAGTGCCGGCGGATTCCGGAGTAGCAATCTGTTGTTCTTTTTACAGCTATGGATTTAATTGAACCTAAATAAATCTAACATCAGTGCATTGTACTTGGTGGCCAACGGTTTAAAGTCATCTCCCTACCTTAAAGAAGAGGATTGGATTTTAGAAAGCTGCTCTATTTCTGCGATTTCAGGGTAAGGCCAAGCGATCCATTTGCCGGATCTATTACCGGTACTTTTGCATCGGCCTGGAACGAAATAGAGTAGGTGGATATAAAGAATTTTTCGTATTGTCTGTCCGGTAGTTGATCTTAAAATCTTTCAGTTCGGCTAGCTCGGAAATAGTTAGGAGTCGCCCAGCTTCACGGGGAATCCGGCCCCCCTTAGCCATACAATACTTTCTGGTTTTTCTTTACGGCATCCGAGTAAACCCGGGCAATTGAATTTGACATGATTAGTTCTTTTAGGTAAATACCTGATTAATTGATCTTTGTATAAAAGTAGGTGGTTGATGTTCGCTGTGAAATACTCAGTAATGGGTATTTTTTGGGTGGTATGGGTAGGGGGTAAATTGTTGGTGGGGTTGGTTGTAAACAAAAAAGCCATCGCAAGCGATGGCTATGTTCGGTTATAAGGAAACTTATGTGTTTTTTTTCCGGAGCTCCGCGCGAACCTTCTTGACGAAGTCGATGGATACTTCGGCTACCTCGGCAGCCTGTTCGTTCGTTAAACCGAGTTTAACGATGAGATTTCTTACCACTTCGGTTTTGCCTTCTAATCTTCCTTCACGCCTTACGCTGTCAAACGCATTTTGTGTATCCCACTTAGCCTTTAGACTTGCTTCGTATGCCATTCGTTCCTCCTTTTTTAACTTGGCCACTTCCGATATCTTAAAAATCAGCTGGAACCTGCATAAATTGCCATTAATTGAAAAGGCATGTATAATTTATGCAAGCTTCATTGCCTTTAAAAAACAAATAACTCGAATGAAAAATCCGCTTATCCAGAAATGTCGGCACCTTATCCAGTGTGCTCATATGTTTTAACAGATACATCCACTTATCCATGTCGGCGAGCAGATCATCCGCCTCTTTTACAAAGTTAACAATTTATCAGATTCTTGTCAGCTTTCATTGGCCTGATAGAGCCCTTACGGGGTTTCTAAAAACTTAAAACCCAACTTATTGTAAAAAGGTTTGCAGGCGTGCTTATCCATCAGGGCGATGTCGTGGAAGTAACGGTCTGAGGTCTCGGCATCATGCTGAATTCCAGAATACCGATCAGATACACTTCCGGAAGCTTGTAACTGTTGGCTTCTCGTCCCTTCCGAAGCAGCCGCTGGATGAGCCGTGATACGTAAAACAGGGCCCGGTCCTTGAAATGATCCTGCCGGATGCGCTGCATCTCCACAATGAAATATTCGCCGTTGTCGCCCCGGCAGTGCAGGTCGAAAATGACACGCTTATCCGTAACGTCGTCCCCATCGTATTCATTGGGTGCATACGTTAGATCAATGATGTGTTTCTCGCCCTGGAACAGGTCGTTTAAAAATTCGATCAGAATCTCTTTATTGGGCTCCTGCCCGAAAAGACGGCGGAAGCCCCAGTCGGTGAGCGGATCAATGAATTTCCCGATTCGGGGTTGTTTGGGTTGTTGGTTTTCCATAATCCAGTTTTGATTGGTTATGAGGCAAAGATAGGGAATTACTTGATTTTAACTAATATTTTTAGCCAAAACAAAAAGAAATAAGGTGGTCTATATAGCCTGGAAATAAGGTGTGACCAACCGTAAATCGCTGTCTTTGCCTTTTACGGCAACGGACTCATAATGGGTAAACATGAGCTTACCCTATTTTCTCTCGAATGAAATATACATTTGATATTATAGCTAACGCCACAATTTCTACTTTTTTCAAAAAGCTGGGATTCGGTAATTTTATCAGAGCATCAGAACACGTAAAACAGCTCCCCTACCGCCGTAACCAGGATAAGAACAGTATCACCTGCGTTCTGGACGATCGGTGCGGTACGTGCAGCACTAAACACGCGCTGTTGAAACGGCTGGCCGACGAAAACGGACATTCGGGGGTAAAATTAATGGTTGGCATATATAAAATGGATGGTCATAACACCGATGGTATTAAGCCGGTGCTTGAGAGGCATGGGCTAAACTACCTGCCCGAAGCGCATAACTACTTAAGGGTAAACGATGCTGTTCTAGATTTTACCGGCTTGGGCATGAGAAAGGCCGATCTTTCTAACAATCTACTAACCGAGATCGAAATTACCCCAGATCAATAACTGATTATAAGGTGGGTTATCATCGGGATTACCTCGCCAAGTGGTTGGTTGATGAAGGTCTGCCCTATTCGCTGGACGAAATTTGGCAAATCCGGGAGGAATGTATCAAGGAAATCGCTATGAAGCAATGTGAGCTGACGACAGATAGGTTAATGATGCGTCCCTTCCGCGCCGAGGACAGTTCCGTGATGTATGCGCTCAATGAGGACCCTGAGGTGCTGCAATACACAGGCGATGTGCAGTTTGAAGATGTCGCGGCAGAATACGACATCGGTTACCGATTCTTTAAGCAGCATTGGGGTAAAGGATATGCCACGGAAAGTGCAAAGGCGGCCATGGATTATGGATTCGGAACGCTGAAACTGGATAGGATAATCGGCCGCGCCAGGGTGGAAAACCCTGCATCCATCAACGTCTTTAATAAGTTAGGTATGCGCTTCGTTGAGCCATACACCGAGAAAGGACAGAATTGGGTGTTGTATGAGGTAGTTAAGGAAATATAGGTCTGAAATTGGATCGAAAGAAATGGATAATCGTATAAAAGAAAATGCGATGGGGACATATGGGGTGCGGCCGAGGTGAGGTGAACCCTTTAAGCGGCGCGGCGGTCATAAAGCCGTTGGCTGTACGAAGGTAGCGAGCGGGAATAGGAAGGACATTACGGAAAACCGAAACGCGTTGAATTTAACAGCTTGTCTGACAAATTTAAATTTACTACTTTTGTTAGCATAAGCCGGAATACTATGGAAACAGTTGTAGCAGATGTTATAGCCATTATCGAGGAAGGCCGCAGAAAAGCGATTAATGCCGTAAACACGAGTATGGTTGAAGCGTATTGGCTGACAGGTAAGCGCATTGTTGAAGAAGAACAGCAGGGAAAGGAACGCGCCACATATGGGCAAGCTGTAATTAACAATCTTTCAAAAGAGCTTAATCGCCGATTCGGCAACGGCTACTCTCCTGCAAACCTTCGTAATTTTCGACAGTTTTATTTGACATACCCCGAAAAAGAGATTTGCTACACAGTGTGTAGCAAATTGAGCTGGAGTCACAACAGACTTATTATGAGAGTCGAAAACCCTAAAGCAAGAGATTACTACCTCCAAGAAGCGGCGGAACAAGGATGGGCTGTGCGTACATTGGAAAGAAACATCAACTCTTTCTACTACGAGCGCCTGTTGACTTCGAAGGATAAGGAAGCTGCCATCAAACACAGCAATACGTTGGAAAAGCAACGTACCGAAGATTTCATCAAAGATCCTTACGTATTCGAATTTCTCAATATTTCACAACCCGTAAACGCCTCAGAAAAAGATATCGAATCCGCTCTTATTGAAAACCTGCAACAATTCCTACTCGAACTCGGTAAGGGCTTTTCATTCGTCGGTCGCCAATATCGGATAAGTACAGAGTTAGAGCATTTCTATATCGACTTAGTTTTCTACAATTACCTACTAAAGAGCTTCGTACTTATTGACCTGAAAGTAGGCAAATTGACACACCAAGATATCGGACAGATGGATATGTACCGAAGGCTATTTGACGACTTAAAGAAACCCGAGGGCGATAATCCCACCGTCGGCATTATCCTATGTACCGAAAAAAGCGAAACGGTAGTCAAATATTCGGTCATTAACGACAACAATCAAATATTCGCTACTAAATACATGCTCTACCTCCCCTCCGAGGAAGAATTGATCGCGGAGATAGAACGGGAAAAGGAGAAGTTGAGGTTGTTGGGCAAGGAGAAAGAATAATGTTCACTTTTTAGTGAATAAGGCCAATAACCTCCGGTTGCATTATTGCCGGTTGTCGGAGAGCGTGGTATTCCTGTTTGATGGTGATATTAAAACGGCAGGCGCGGCACAGGATTGCCCGAACGTACGACCGCATTTCGTAATGGCAAACAAACTGGTACAGGTCATCTAATATGGAATAGCATGAAAACGGAAGAAAGAATGCACGCTCGTAATTCTGGCGTCACAAAGGAAAATAACCTGATCTCCAATTGGTTAGAAGAATACGGCGATCCCGCAATTGATAAATTAGTGAAGCGTAATTTGGCCGTTGCCAACAGAATTGCAGATATACTTGCCCAAAAAAACATGAAACCCGCTGATTTAGCCAAAAAGCTGGGTAAGCAACGGTCCGAAATCAGCAAATGGTTAAGCGGAACCCATAGTTTTTCTACAAAAACAATCACTTATATTGAATGCGCACTGGGTGAAGATATCATTTTTGTGGAGGCTTCGTAAAATGCAACTTTTCTCCAACAGCCGAGATGACTTTTCTTATGTACGCCATAACAAGTCAGATCATAAACTTGCCAAAAGAAAAGAGTCCCAATATAATGGCAATACGCATAATAATCTTCCCGGGCCTGTCATTAGTCTACCCCAGTCAAGGGCCAATTGACTTCTCGCGGTTATATGATTATTGGACCGACTCTTATATACACGTACGTTATAAAGGGAAAAACTATCGGTTTGATACAAAAGAAGATGGTGGGTAGTTTTGGGTTTCTCGGGATAACGTTGTGGTGTTCATTCCATCACCTTATTGCTCTTGACCGTTGAAGCGTCCTATCAATTTTGTCTACGGAACCCCAAAACACAATGCTCCCTTCCGGATTCAAGACGACAGTCAATGGAAAGCCGAAAGGGCCAAATAAATGATATAGCTCCTCATTACCAGGCCCTGTAAGGTTCTCAATTTCGATATCATAATTGGCGAGATAGGCTGAATCGGCTCCGATCGTATCGCGGCCTATAGGTATGTTGACCAAATAAAATGCGATATTTTCTTTATCCGAATATGTATTGTATTTCTCCTTAAGTGCAGGTATGTATCTTGGGGTATAAACACATGATGTATTCCAAATAAAAAATACCGTCGTTTTTCCGATAAAGTCATCATTAGTCAACGCGACGGTATCTTTTAAAAACGTAAACGGCGGACATTTTTTAAATGTCTCCCCATTTCTTAACGTTCCATAAATCATAAAGTCTTGCCAGGTGTTTGCAAACTGCACATACACCCAAAGCCCGATGAAGAGTGGTACGAGCGCTATTGCTACCCTTAATATCCTGCTGGTTGCCTTTTCTAATAGATAACCAAGTAAGATCCCAAGAAACGGGGCAACGATGAGACCGGGCGCATAGTGAATAATCGGGAGGAATAAAACAGCTATGGATAACGCAATAAATGGGGTCGATAGTAAAAACGTATGGACCATTTTTCGTCTTGGAACGTCAGCTTTCCGTCTCAACCAGAACGTTAAAAGCATATAGGCAAACAAACCGATTACAATATTGATGTGAAAGTTGTAATAGCTTCGCACAAAAAATATACTCGATGTGCACAGAATGAGTACGCCAAAAGAAAGCACCGGAGTTTTCCAGTATTTTGTGACAACTTTCATAAGCATCACTATTTAGAGATAAGATCTAATTTTTAATTGAGATGCTTATAGTTGTGTATTTCCATAAACTAAGGAAATGGTAATTGGTGGATGGCGAATAATGCTACGTTCGCAAAATGTAGCGGTCTAAAAAAACATAATTTTATTTATTCATCAAACAACCGGTTTAGCCACTCATCAACCGTACTCAACAGGACGGGCGAAACCGGTTCCCGAATCCGAAAGACTTCAGTCGGCGAACCATTTCCCGATGTTGTTTGCAGAAAATGAAAGTGACCAGGTTAATAAGGACATTGGATGGGTGTTTTTACTGAACTTTTTACGCATGTTATTGTTTCAACATAAAAGAAGCCATACGCCATTTTGATTCTGAAAGTACGATGATAGATATAGCCCGTCGATTTCCCGAAAATCCCCTTGTGGTACCGAAAGATCTGAGCCCCAGTAGTGAAGGTCTCTCAATTATTTGCCTGTTTAATCCCGGTGCCTTTACCTTTGAAGGAAAAACATGGCTGGTAGCCAGGGTCGCTGAAGGCATTTCCCGAAAGCCAGAGGTTATATCCTTTCCCGCTATCAATGACCAGGGGAAAACGGAGATCGTTGAAGTCCCATTAAATGACCCTGAGCTTATCGCCAATGACCCCCGGAAATTGTCCTATAAAGGCTTAGGGTACCTCACCACGATTTCGCATTTAAGATTGCTTTGCAGTGATAACGGTGTGGACTTTTATGAGCCTGAAGGATATGGTCCGCTGACTGGCCAAGGAACCCATGAAAAGTTTGGCATTGAAGATTGCCGCGTCACTAAAATAGATGATACCTTTTATCTTACCTACACCGCCGTGTCAGACAATGGGGTTGGTGTGGGGCTCCGGCTAACAAGAGATTGGAAAAACTTTGAGCATAAGGGCATGATATTTCCGCCTCACAATAAGGACTGTGCAATTTTTGATGAGAAAATAAATGGAAAATACTACGCCTTGCACCGGCCGGTAAGTATTGAGGTTGGCGGAAAATATATCTGGCTGGCCGAATCAAGTGACGGCCTGCAATGGGGAAATCACCAGTGTATCGTAAAGACACGGACAGGGCTTTGGGACAGCGCACGTGTAGGCGCCGGCGCGGCACCTATCAAAACTCCTTATGGCTGGCTGGAGATTTATCACGGGGCTAATGCAGAACACCATTATGCCTTAGGCGCATTTTTGATGGATCTGGACAACCCTGCAAAAATCATCTCCCGAACCGTAGAACCAATTATGGTCCCACGCGAAGAATATGAGATCAGTGGCTTCTTTGGAAATGTGGTATTCACTAATGGCCATATTGTAAACGGGGACGAAGTAACCATTTATTATGGAGCAGCTGATGAATCCATTTGCGGGGCAAAATTTTCAATACAGGAGATATTGTCGTTGCTGCAGGAGTTATAGCAGGGATATATCACGCAGGATATTTATTTGTACCTGCCCGGAAGCCGAACGATTATCCTATCTGTTGCCGAAAACGACACGCTGGTGTTGAACTGGGATCGGAACACCCTGTGGGAGTCGCTAAGCATACATAGCGCAGATACAGCCCGAAATCTGATGCTCCAGGTGCAATGGGTGATTCACCAAAAGCACCGCATGCCGATGATCGACCTGCGGAGGGACTTTACGAAAACGAAAGCAACTACACCCCTGCGGAAAAATACGAATGGATAAACGATCGGCATAACGCCGTGCTGGAAACAGTACTTGCTTATGCCGACGGCGGAAAAGCGGACGTGGACCGGATACTGCTGGCGCAGTATTACAACCTGACCAATTTGTTGATCGACCATGGGCTCTACCCCACCTATCGGTGAAAGGCTGTGCTTGATACCGTTATAACGGCATACGCGGATCGCGGGACTCAACCCTCATGCAGGACTGGCTCCTGGCCAATCAGCTGATAATTGACCTGAACCATACCGATTTTTCATCCGTAAGCGATTATTGCAATGACAGTTTTTTTAAACCAGTGACTGTCAGATCAAGTAGTGGCTATTACAATAAGTCCAAGCCAAATTAGCCCTTTTTCAGCCTGTTATTTTTAAAGACTGAATAAGTCCGTTTTCTAATTCAAAATGATAAGACAGAACAATCGGGCTTCCGGGAAAATTGCCCGAGACTTCGGCTTTCAGTATTTCCTCTGTCGCTGAATATTCCAAAGGTTTCATAACGGTTTGGTATTCTTCATTGGCTCTTTTAATCCATTGTTGAATTTCCATTTTTCCATTGTACGTTTTCCCCTCGTCAAAAACGACGGCTGTTTCAGAAAAACAATTAGAGTAAGCCAAGCTATCGAAACTGTTTTGTGCTTTTGCTAAATCTGCGATTACGTTTGGTAAATCCATATTTTTATTTTTTTATTTAAATAGTTGGTATTGTTCCGCCATCGATTACAAATTCTGTCCCTGTTAAATAATTGGCTCTTGGAGATACCAAAAAACCAACCAATTCTGCAATTTCTTCGGGCTGTGCTGGTCGCCCAAATGGTATTCCGCCCAAACCGTCCATTACGCTTTGTGTGGCTTGTTCAATTGATGTGTTTGAACTTTCGGCAATTCGTTCCATCATTTTTATAGAAGCAGTGGTATTTATCCAGCCTGGGGAAACCGTTAAAATACGGACACCTTTTGGTGATACTTCGTTTGATAAACTTTTGCTGTAATTTAGTAAACCTGCCTTTGCTGAGGCATATGGTAAAGTGCTGTCAAACAAGGGTAATCTCGCCTGAATAGAAGCGATATGAATGATGACGCCACTTTTTCTTTCTAACATTTGCGGTAAAAACCCTCGATCTAAGCGAACAGGTGCGAGTAAATTAATCTGCATTGCAGTTTCCCAGTCTTCGTCTGTCAATACAGAAAAACCACCGCCTCTTGTTTCTGAACCACCTAAATTGTTTATCAAAATGTCTAATTTTCCAAACTTTTCTAAAACTTCGGCGACTACTTTTCCGCTTCCCTCGGCGTTGCTCAAGTCTGCTGAAATAAAATGTAAATTTGTGTTCAGATTTTGATTTTCGGGTTTATTTCTTGCCGTTATTATTACGGTTGCACCCGCTTGCAAAAGCCTTTCTGTAATTGCTTTTCCTGCTCCTTTTGTACCACCTGTTACCAATGCTATTTGGCCTGATAGCTCATTATTGAAATTAAATCGTTCCATTTTTTATTTATTTACGTGCAAAATTGAGCTATACAATTGTTTCTGGCAATAACGGAAAATCGAATTGCATAGGGATAATTTTTTCCCTATTGCACAATTTGGAACATTGACCTAGGTTTGTCCAATGAAGGATAGAAAAATACCATTGAACTTAAATTGTGGTCTTGACCTGATCGGCGAAGTGTTGTATGGTAAATGGAAAATTCGTTTGCTTTGGTTTATTAATGAAGGACATAAACGCCCAAGCGAACTGCAACGTAAAATTCCTGATGCTTCAAGGCGAGTGTTGAATATTCAGTTGAAGGAATTGGAAGAACACGAATTAATTTCAAAATTTATTTATCCTGTTGTTCCTCCAAAAGTTGAGTATTCGCTAACAGATTTTGGTCAAACCTTAATTCCAATTATTTCAGCTTTGGGAAATTGGGGCGATGAAAATGAAGAACGTTTGCGAAATGTCATTATGCAAACGTCAGAAGGCTCATCTATGTAAATCCCACATATATGTCTAATCGCTTAAGTCTTCGGTATACTGGTTGCCAAGGTAGTTTCAAATGCGAAGTCAGCCCCTTCTTCCAACAGTTCATGGATGCGGGAAAGCATAATCCGACCTGCCTCAAGGGCCACACCTTCAGGATTGAATGGAGAAAGTCCAGCGGCGATATTATCTGCATTTACAAATTCTTTGCAACCCCAAATCTCTGGTAATATGGTATAACTGGCTGTGGTTTTCCCAGCACCATTGCAACCGGCTATAATGTAAAGATTCGGCATAAAGGCCCCAGCCCCAAGGTAACTTATATAATGCAACTTTGCAAGTTTGGCTTTTTGGAGGAATTTACATTCTCTCTTGGAATTTCCGATCTGGCAAATTAGCCAAGGCATACGACTTACACTGCAACCGCTTACCATTTCACGAACCGTTACCTGGAGGCATCGGTCATTGCTTTCTATTCATTCCGTAAGCTGTGTACGGGATTGGCCAATGCCGCTTTGATGGCTTGGAAGCTGACCGTTACGATGGTGATCAAAAGTGCTAAAACTGCGGCCAACACAAAGACCACCCAACTGATGCTTACTCGGTAATCATAATTCGAAAGCCATAGCGCAAGATAATACCAAGCGATGGGTACAGCGAGGATGCAGGAAATCGCCACCAACAGCAGAAACTCTTTGGATAACAACCGCCATAGGTTGACCACACTTGCACCAAGTACCTTCCGGATGCCAATCTCCTTGGTGCGCTGCTCGGCCACAAAACTTGCCATACCGAATAGCCCCAGGCACGAGATAAATATGGCAAGCACGGCGAAATAAGATGACAGTTTGCCGATGCGTTCTTCGGCCAGGAACTTGTCTCCAAAAGCTTCGTCTACAAACGTGTAGTCAAACGGCACATCGGGAACGCGTTTTTTCCAGGTGTTCTCGATCATGCTGATGGATTTGGCTGCGCTTTGGTTCGGGTTCAGTTTTATCACCAGGTTCGCCATATCATTGACGGGCGCTATGCGATAGAGCGTCGGACGCACCGGAAAGAATGGCGACTCCTGCAAGATGTCTTTCACCACAGCGATGATGGTGAAAGGCTGTTCTTCCCACATCAACGTTTTGCCTACAGGCTCTTCGTAGCCGATAAATTTAGCGGTTGTTTCGTTAATAATAAAAGCAGTGGAGTCCGTGGCAAAGTCCCTTGAAAAATCCCTACCTGCTTTGATCTCCCATTGTATGGTTTTGCCGAAATCGTACGACACGGCATTGTTGGGGAAGTCAACACCCAGATTGGGGTCTTTGCCCTCCCAATCGAACCCCCCGTTTGTATTCCATACGCTGGTCAACGGGCTCATGCAAGCTGCCATTTCCTCGATGGCACCGGCATTTTTCAGCTCGGTTCGTATTACCTCAAAATGTTTTTTGATTTCGTCCTGGAGATTGATGTTTACCAACCCTTGTTTGTTGTACCCAACCGGTCGGTTTTTTGCATGCTGGATCTGTTGGTAGACAATGATGGTTCCGATGATCAGCATGACGGAAACGGTAAATTGCGCAACCACCAAGACTTGGCGTGGGACACTGGCAAACCGGCCTACACGAAATGTTCCTTTTAGCACTTTCAACGGCTGGAATGATGACAGGTAAAGGGCCGGATAGCTTCCAGCCAACAGACCGGTAATGAAAATAAAAGCCAGATTGAACGACCAGAACAACGGGTTTTGCCATGGAATACCCATTTCTTTGCCCGCCACTTCATTGAATAAGGGTAATAGCCCAATGACCAGTAGCAGCGAAAACATAAAGGCCAGCAGTACGATCAAATAGGATTCGGCAAAGAACCGGCCGATCAATTGCCAGCGATGCGAACCTACCGTTTTGTGGATACCCACCTCCTTAGCCCGCTTTTCACTGCGGGCAGTGGCCAGGTTCATGAAATTGATGCACGCCAGCAGCAACACGAATAGGCCAATCATACCAAACAACCGGACGTACCGGATATTTCCGCCCGTGTTTATCCCGTTCTTGAATTCGCCATACAGCTTCCATTTGTTCATGGGGTGAAGGAAAACCTGCCATTGATATCTTTTTTCCCCTTCGTTGACGTTGTTTAGCTTGGCATTTTTGATTTTGGCGGAAACGGCTTCAAAATCCGCATGATCGGAGATTTGCACAAAGGTCTGAGAAAAATTGCTTCCCCAAGGGTTTTGCATTTTTTTTACCCAGGGATTCTGGATGAGCCACAATTCCCAAGGCGCCATGAGTTTTATATCACTGAATGAGGTGTTGTCTGGCAGGTCTTCATAAACGCCCGTCACCTTAACCTCATAATTTCTATCAAAGGTGATGGTCTTATGCATGGGATCTTCGTCGCCAAAAAGGGCTGCTGCGGTGGAAGCAGATAGCAGGATGGAATACGGGTCTTTCAATCCATCCCGTGTTCCTTTAAGCATCTGAAGGGTGAGCATTTCAGGGGCATCGGCTTCAAAAAATATCCCTTCTCTGACGAAATGTTTACCCCCGATGGACAACATATGCCCACCCCGCCACGATGCTTGCACCACGTACTTGAAATCGCTCCCATACTTCGTCCGCAGCTCGGGCCCCATTAATCCGGGGTTGGAGTTTTGGGTTTGTATCCTGCCGTTGAAATTGGCATGCTGCATCACTTGAGCGATGTGGTCGTAGTTTTCATGGTATCGATCAAATGTGAGCTCATCATATATCCAGAGGCCGATCAGCATGGCCACGGCCATACCCACGGCAAGCCCCCCGATATTGATGGCGCTGTACCCCTTGCTCTTAGCCAGGTTGCGCCAGGCGATTTTAAAATAGTTCCTTATCATGACCGAGATTCGTTTACTGTCCGTCGTGGTTATGTGCAGACATCAACAAATCTGCCAACAAAAAAAAACACGTTAGCGACAAGGAATCACCGATTTACCTATTAGTCGGTGTCCGAATACGGACAGTAAGTGTGCGAATACGGACAGGCCGATCGGTCGTGGTCGCTTTTGGTAACCGCTGGATTGGTGGAGGCAACACGGGAATCGGAAGTCAGAACTTATCTTCCGAGTTTGACGTCATGTTGCAGGTTTAAAAACTTAATGGTAATACCAAGCTGTCCTAAATGATAAAGGTCGTGATGGATAAGCCCCTCAATTAAATATTTAAAGCTGTATCCATCACGGTACCTATTTTCCAGAAAAGTGTCGTCTTTATCCGACAACATATCAATGAGCGTAAAGATACTTTGATAAAATTCCTTTTGGAGATCCAACCAACCGATCTCCTTTAATTGGTCGTTTGTACGCCAGTTTTCAGGACTATCAATTGTTAAATTAGCATCCAAGCCCTTCATCTTGCGGATAGATTCAATTCGCCATACCAATACATGGGAAATAAGCTCTGCTATACTGTGTAATTCAGGCAAAGGCCGTTCAAAAACTTTATCCGCTCCGACACTGTCTATTTTCCGTCTATAATTTTCATCGAGCCAGTTTTCCTTTTCTTGTATATCCAATAGCTGCGAAATGATATTTTGAATGAGCTTATTGTTCGTTGCATTTTTTTTCGTTTGTGACGAATGATTTTCCATAACAGTGTGGGGTTATTATTTTGTTTCTGCGATTGCTGGTTCAATAAACGCCGCCCGAAACTCCAATGGACTTTGCTTGGTTTTTGATTTGAAAAATTTACTGAACGATTGCGGATGTTCGAAACCGAGTTGGAAAGCGATTTCACCGACGGAAAGTTTGGTAGTGGATAGTTTTTCTTTGGCTCTTTCGATTAATTTTAAATGGATATATTGCTGTGCACTTTGCCCGATCATCGAACGCAGCATGTCACTCAAATACCCCGCGGAAATATTGAGTTTGTCAGAGATATACTGGACTGAGGGCACGCCTAATTCCAGTGCTTTGCCCTGATTAAAATACGCTTCTAAAATAGACTCTGTCTTCTGAAGAAGTTCGTTGTTGACCACTTTTCGGGTGATGAATTGCCTTTTGTAGAAACGATTGGCGTAATTCAGTAACAACGCTATTTGTGAAATGATAACTTCCTGACTAAATTCATCAATCCGATTACTAAGTTCCTGCACCATGATTTCAAAAAGAGCGGTCATGATTTCTTTTTCCTGACTGGACAGGTGTAAAGCCTCGTTCACGGAATAAGAAAAATAACCATACTGCTTTATTTTGTTTGCCAACGGATGGCCCAACAGGAAATCCGGATGCACGAGCAGCAAGTAAGCGTAGGTTTTTCTGTGGTATTCTGTAGACCCTACCAGCTGATGAGGGGCTATGAACAGCATACTGCCCTCATTGAAATCGTAATAATCCTGTCCGTATTTCAGCCTCCCGCTGTTCTGGGTGATGAACGTGATTTTATAGAAATCGAGCACATCATAGATAGGTGCCATATCCGTATTGAACGGATTGTTTTCATTGAAATGGACCAAACTGATCAACGGATGTTGAGGTTTGGGCAATCCAAAAGCTTGATGGCTCTCTGATATGGAACGAAATCGCACAAGGCGCTCTTTTTTTCTCATTGGTTAAAATTACTTAAAAACCTGTGATAAAAATTCATTTACCACAGGTTTTTTAATCTGTTGGTGTGACTACCAGGCAAGTACATGATCTGGTCCGGCGATGTCGGCCGGACCGGTGAAACTACCTGTTGGAAGGTCTTCTGCCAATGCGACACGGATTGGCTCCAACGATCCGTATTCAACCGTGTCGGTTCCCTGAAAATTATTAAGAGCGGTTGCCGTAAAGCCAGGGCTGACCAGATGGACTTTGATATTGTTTTTTTCTAATTCAATCGCTAAAGAAAGAAAAATCCCGTTGAGTGCCGTTTTGGATGCACCATAAACAGCATCAAAGCTCGAACGGTATGGATTCTGGGGATTTGCATTGATCGTCAGCGATCCCAGGGCGCTGGAAACGGTGACAATGCGGGCAGCGGTCGTGTTTTTCAGCAAAGGCAAAAAAGCCTGTGTTGCCGCAAGCGTTCCAAAAACATTGGTATTCCAAACCGTACGTAATTCGCTGATAGAAGCGACACTGGGCATTTGTGAGCTCAATATTTCCTCCATGGTCATCCCGTCTTTTCCGGTATGAGAAATGGCGGCGTTATTGACCAAAAGTGTAAGATAGCCGTATTCGCCTTGGACTTTTTTTACTGCTGCCCGAATGGAATCGGGATCTGTAATATCCAACTGAAGGGCAATGGCATTTTTCCCAAGCTTAGCAGCGGCATTTTGGCCTTTTGCCAAGTTTCTTGAACCTACAAAAACGGTATACTGGTGCTCGGCCAATGCTTTGGCAATCTGAAAACCAATGCCTGTATTGGCACCTGTTACGAGTGCGATTTTGTTTTTCTCTGTTTGCATCTTTTTACTATTTAAAGTTTGATGCAACAAAGTTCAATACTGCTGTTCTTAGGTTTGTAGCCAAACTAAGGATTGTTGTAGCTGAATTGAGAATACTTGTTTTCAATTGAAATATTATACGCTGCCTATTAGGTAAGCATTAGTTAGACGCCGCCCTGGCTTACTCTCTTACTTCCATTTACTGGCGGCACGGCCCATGGCATGTCTATAGACCAACGTATTTCCGAAGCCGATAGCCTAGAGGCTGCTGGGGAGTTTGACAAGGCTATTGTGCACCGTAAATCGTTTTTAGCGATAGAAACCGAGTTTCGCTTTTTATTTTGGTATGCTGCCTCGTCCATTGAAGCCAGCGCCTGTTTACCATTTTACGTTGTAAAATCATTCTACCGGCTCTAAACACCAAAGGCGTCGTTATCTCGGCGGATGGGGCCGCACGGGCTACTCATCAACTTCGTGAGTAACAGCTAGTATTGCTCCCATAGGATCTTGCAACATAGCATACGTATAATTGCCCTTGTTATCAAAAGCCTCTTTAATGACCTTCCCGCCCAACTGTATACATTTTTCGACACTATCCTTTATGTCTGCCACATTAATGTACACAATCCATTGCGGCGGAATACCTAGATTTGCTCCCCGCGCATGACAGACCCCTCCCATCCAATTTCCCTCGGCGTCTTTCATTACATAATCAACGTAACTCGGATCGTTGCCCATGCTTAATTCTTCGGTGGTCCATCCAATTACTTGAGCATAAAAATCCTTTAGCTCACTTGCATCAGGCACTGTTAGATCTGCTGATACTATGGCACCAACGCTGTACTTCTTTTTTGCCGGCTCGCCCATATTAGTAGTTTAAAATTAAATGATTGCAATTCAATAATTACATTTCAATTGTAAAAACAATATTAACGATTATTAATAATAAGTGAATGGAAAAGTGGCTTTTACTTATTGTTATCAACGCTATAAAACAATCCTACCAATCCTGAACTGTATGTTTTGGATTTGATCAAACGAAGCTGAATACGTTCTTGTATTTCCTTGAATAAGGGTATCCCTCCGCCTAAAATAATCGGGTTGATTCCGATTCGGATTTCATCTACCAAATCGAGATTAAGCAGGGAGGTGATCAACCCGGATCCGCCGAATAACCAAATGTCCTTTCCTTTTTTTGATTTTAATTCAAGTACTCTTCGCTTTACATCGTTACGAATAATTTCAGGATTTCCTTCGAAATCATATTTAGCGTTTGAAAAGACAACCTTGGTCATTCGGTTTACTTTGTCGTAAAACTGTTGCTCAGCTAATGAACTGCCCTCGGATGGCACATGATTGCCATACCTTTCATAACTCGTCCGACCATATAAAACGGTATCAACCTCATCCGTAAAAGCAACAAGTTCTTCACCATTCTCACCGTCAAAAATAATCCAATCCACTTCCTGGCTCGGTCCCTCTATAAAGCCGTCAAGGGACACTGCTAAATCCAATATTATTTTTCTCATATCAATCGATTTGTATAAGGTAATTTGTTCATAGCCATCATACAAAATAAAGCAAATTGCCAAACCCCACGCTCACCAAAAATGCTAAAAATATTCCTGTCCCGGCATCAATACGCTTATTGCCATAGCAAAGGTAGGCTTTTGGGGAATACCTGTGATTTGTATCCTTTCCCAAGGCTGCTCTCAGCGAAGCAACCAATACTTCGCCGGCTTCATATCCGTCATCGCCTGCTCCATGTATAAATATTATTTGCTTGTTCATAACAAAATCCGTTGCGAAACGTATTCGTCTATTGCCGGCCATAATAAAGCAAGGCAGTTCCATGAGGCCGGCTCCCAAGGGCACGGTGACACAAAGATAGTATATTCATATCCAACGCCGTACCCGGCTTTTATACCGTCTGTATTCGTCACCGAAAACATATTCCAGCGTCTTCTCTTCTGGTATGATTTGAAAACCGGTAATAACCCCAGCAAAAACTGCTACTCCGATGATGGCGGTCCAGTTCGTCAGCATAACCGTCCAACCGATCAACAACACAGCCATTCCCAGGTAGACGGGATTTCGTGAAAACCCGTAAATGCCGGTTGTCACCAAAGTGCTTACCTCAGGTAACGAACGCCGACCCGGCCGTTCGGTGGTACCGTGCTTATATAGCGTGGCCTTAGCCGAAAAAATGATGACTAGTCCGGATAGGAATATTATCAATGCTAACACGGCATGATAACCTATTTCAAATCCGAACCCAGGCAGGTACCTTGCCAACAGCCACATCAATGTACCACAGCTCAATAGGATGATATCAGGTGGAATCTTTGCGTCCATGTACAACGTATCTATCGTTTTACCCAATCGGCCGGTTTCCACTCAATTCGTGAGATATTTTACCAAGTACTTGATCGCATCGGTTTGACAACGTCCCCGTCACTTCGATTGTCTCGATGCTAAAAATCCCCATACAATCATTTAGTATTTCATTTACTTGATATCTAAGGTTTAAAAGATCTGATTCATGGCGTGGTATTAAGTCCGGCCTTTCTATAGGGACAAATACGAGAAGGTCAATTTCTGTCACTATACTTTGAACTTTATGATAGATCGATTCAATATTTCCGATCGTATCTAAGGCTTGGATATATGCCAAAATATCAATCGGACATCTGTCAAAAATCACATTGTCCCCGCTTGTAAGAATTTGTTTTATTGAATAGTCGAGTTGTTCAACAAAGTCATCAACATTTGGTTTTTCGGAAAATCCATACCCTAATCCCTCCAACGCGTAATAGGGTTCGGCTTTGAGCTCATAATCAGTGAGACATTCGTGAAGTTTTTCAGCCAATGTCGTTTTTCCGACACGGTGTGCTCCTATTATAGCTATTCTCAACTAGGTCGTTTTTAGATGGCGGTGAACGTCAAATGATTCTGGAGTTGTCGAATAGTCCGATGTAAAGGTTCATCGCCTGCTCGGCGTCGTTTTTCTAAAAGTCATGAATGTTGTGATCTGTTTTTCCATGTCAATTTCTGTTTACGCTTTATTGCATTGTCATTTTTGTTGGATGCTTGGAAATTTATCCCTCACCAAATTAAGTTCAATACCGAATTCCAGCCAGGCTTTCAACCCGTCTAGTACGGTCGTAAATCCGCCGGCATTGTCCATGACAGCTTGAACCAGGTCGTCGCCAGTTTGGTGAAAACCGTAATTTTTGATTACGACATAGGTGGTGTCGGCGGTCAGCGCCGTGAACTCAAAATCCACCGTGGTCGTGGTATCTGGAGTGTTGTCCCACTCAACTGATATTTTCTCGTTGGGTACGATTTCCTTTACTAGCACTTCACTGGAAACATGGTACATTTCCCATTCCCAGATAATCCTTTTACCTGTTTCCAGTTGGCCGCTTGACTTGGTAAACCAGAACTTAGTTGTAATGTCGGGGTCAATGAATGCCTGGAAAACCATTGAAACGGGCTTCCTAATCATCATCTGGCATGCCACTGTCGGTACTGCTTTCTTTTTCATGTGCTATATTTTTTCATGTTGTTAACAAGCTTATCTCATGCATGCGCCCTGGTTTCCGGGAACAACATCTGATACGCGCTGCGCTGTTTTAGTGTTTCATCAAAAATTCCGGCAGCATTTTCCCGATGATATCACTCCACCCACCGTTGAAGCTCTTCCATGTAAAATCGGCACTGTCCTGCGGGAAGGTTTCCAGTCCGTGATGGGTAAGCCTCAGCCTGGTTTTGCTTTCCATTTTGGCTAATTCAAACGATACCAGCGAATAGCCGGCATGCCCCTCATATTGCCAGCTGTATTGCAGTTTCTGTTGTGGAATGACCTCTGTGACCGTACATAGGTGCACGTACTGCTCGCCCTTATGTCCCTGCCCGCGGAACGAGAAGCGGAAACCGACCTCGGGTTTAAAGTCATCCAGATCGAAATACCATTGCTTTAGTTGATCTTTATCAGCAATCGCTTTCCAGACTTTTTCCACCGGGGCATCGAGTTCCTTCTCAACAACCACAGGCGGGTTTTTGATGAGCTCGGGATGGCTGGGATAAACGGCTTCGGCATACCAGACCTGCGTCTCGAAGTGTCTGGTTTCGTCGTCCTCCGCGCCGAACAAGCATACTTCCCTACTGCCGTTAAGCCGTTCGGCCAACAAGTCAAGCAGATCGTGGAAACCCGCAGGTGCTTTTACCGCATAATCCGCTGCCAGCTTGCTGTAGGTCAAGACCAGCTTCGTGATATGCTCGTCCACCGCGGTCAGTTCCCAGACGGCCAGCTCACCCTCCCAAGTCCACACAAACCGCCTCGGCGGTTCAATAGCCACGATCTCTCCGTAGGATTCGGTTTTGTCCTTATCCCTGAACTGGAACGTAATGGTGCCTCCTGGGCGGAAATCCATGACAATATCAGTAAACCAGAACTTCAGTTCGTCGGGGTCGGTAATGGCATTCCAAACCTTTTCAATTGGATGGGGTAGCACCCTTTCAAAGACGACTTTGTAGCCATCATTATCTTTCGATATTTTTCCTAAGGGATTCTCCATGATGTGTTTTTTTTTCGTCTGCTATTTTATCAGTAAAATCGTTCAGGTAATTTTCCAAGGCACCGAGTTTCTGCGTCCAGAATTTTTTGTACTGTACTATCCATTCGTTTACCTCACTAAGCTTTTCCAGTCTGGCCTCACAGATGCGTTCTCGCCCCTGTTTCTTCATAGACAATAAGCCGCATTCGGCGAGTATCTTTAGATGTAGGGAAATCGCCTGTCGGCTTACATCGAATTGTTCGGAAATGGCATTGACATTGGTAGGTTCTTTGGCGATCATGCCGATGATTGCCCGTCTCGTCGGGTCGGCTATGGCCTGGAAAACATCTCTTCGGGCTTCCATAATTCGCAAGTGTTTGCTTGCAAATATAAATGCAAGTATTTACTTGCACAAATTTTTTATACATTTTTTTACCGATGCAGGCTTCCGTAGACAGTGTTGATAGGCCATAGCCTCAAGGAAGCAAACTGATTCTGGTGTGATGGGCGCTGTTTTGTTTGGTTTGGTTGGCCAAGCATTGCCTACTGAACCAAAGAAATGAACATGAAAAGGAACGTATTGTTATTCGGACTAATCATCGGGGTCATCCCGTGTGCCAACATGGTCGTCATGGTCAAATGATGTACAGTGACACACGGACTTCAAGGGGAATGACATTGTAGGCTATGCCGCGATGATCATCCTGTTTTCACTTAATTTCTTCGGCGTTAGGAACCATATTTTTTCCAATCTTTTCAGGTCTTCTGAGACCGCCTTCGCGTCTTGCTCGAATTCTTCTTCGGTTCTGTTGGGCATCCAATATAACGTGAAATTAATCTCGCTCCCTTGACCATTTTCAATGACTCTCATCGGATTGTATACAATTGTGCCGTCAGGGAGCGTGACCCAATGGTCTTTATGAAGTTTGTCCACGCAGGCATATTTTCAGGGTTGTACGCATAGCGATATACTTCGTCGACAGGCCTATTAATCGAGACACCGATATATTTTGCAGGGTAAGTTATAATATTCTGTTTGTTCATATGATTACTATTATTCTGACCAAACGGCGAGTTCATATCCGTCTAAATCTGTGAATTGGAAACGTTTGCCTCCGGGAAAACTGAAAATATCTTTAACAATAGTGCCTCCCGCGCCAATTACTTTACTTTTTGTCGCTTCAATATCTTCCGAAAAGAGAATGACTAAGATAGTCCCTATCTTATGAATGTCGGGTGAGAGCGCCTTTTGAATTCAATAGTAATATCTTTGATTTCATATAATGGTGCATAACTGTAAAACGAAGAAAAAGCTGAGGGTTTGAAGCGAACTCCTACAAGCTTATTGGATGAGCTCATAAAGGTTCTTTTAAAAGTGGTCATTGTTCCAACAAGATAAGTCTTCTCCGAATACATTGTTAGCGCTCCGTTGTCTGTTTTGCACTTTTCCCCTAGATTAAAAATCAAGTCAACACAATTATCCGGCAAAATTATCTCTTCGGTACTTTGCTTTTCAACACCCTCACTCATCCAAAAGGCATCGATGTAGTCTGCTAAATCTGGATGTGGTTTAATCTCCTTGTAAGTCATATTTCTATCTATAGGAGGCCATCTAACACTGACATTCACTTTGGTTTCAAATTGTTCGTATGTCACTCCAACACACGGAACTGACCGCGGGCGAAATTTTTAAACGGACAGGACTGACAACAGGTGCGGTTACGGGTTTGATAGACCGTAATCCGAAGCTTACTGGCATCGTTGTGCAGAGCGGCTAATTGCGTATATTTGTGTATTGTGTAGCACTTAAAAAAAATTGACTTGCAATAAGAATGTACCATCCAAGACTATACGGTGAATTTTATGAAATGGGGCTGAGGTACGGCAATTTACTTCGTGACAAAGCAAATTTCGTTCTTCCAAAAATAAGTGACCAAAAAACTAAATTTGGACTCGAATCCTATAAAGAACTACAAGAGTATTACCCCGAGATCGTACAAGAAATAAGAGGTTTTGCAGAAGGAATTAAAGATAAACCTGAAAAATTAGGAACGTTTCTTTCAAGTCTTGGAGTTTATGACACAACAGGACAATGCAGCGTGTTTGCATTTAGGAATAAGGACGCCGTAATTATTGGTAGAAATTACGATATGCTCTTTGACTTTAAGAAGTTTACAGAAAGTAGTTTGATTGCCCCCAAAGAAAAATATTCATACATAAGTCAATCAGATGTTTTTATCGGACGTTCTGACGGAATAAATGAAAAGGGGTTATCAATTGCAATGTCTTTTGTGAATGGAACAGAAGTTCAACCAGGAATCGGGTTTCACTTTATTATCAGGAAAGTACTAGAAAATTGTAGCAATACAGAACAAGCAGTAAATTTAGTTCAAGAAACAAAGGTAGCATCAGCAACTAACTTTCTGATTGCGGACAAATCGGGTGAAATTGCTGTGGTGGAATCTGCGCCGCAAAAAAGCGTAGTCAGACGCCCAGAAAAACATGAAAATTTTATCTACATCACTAATCAGTTTGTAACAAAAGAAATGAAACGCTTTGACCAGGGAGGCGTGGAATGGAGTAAAAGTGCTGAACGATACAACGGATTAAAAATCAACCTAAAATCTATTGAAAACATGGATTTGCAAAAAGCTAAAGAAATATTATCTGACAAATGTGTATGCTTGAATTTACAGAAAGAAAAGTTTGGAACCATTTGGTCGGTCGTAGCGAATTTGAATGAGTTGAAAATAGAGAGAGCAGAAACAAAACCCACACCCACTAATTATAAACCTGAAACAAGACTTGATTGGTGGCTAAAAAAGAGGAATAAATAACGCTACAAGGTCTCAAAGCTCTTCAAGTGTAACTACCTGATAGGGCTGCTTATGGTTGACTTTTTTGATGGTATGATGGATCCGTAGGCTTGGCGAGTAACGCTTGCTAGTGATCCGGGCGATATGTCATCCTCAGGGCCCCAATGACGTCGGATGCGGACCACTGCCTCAGGTCTACTAGTAGGTACAGTCGTAAATGTTAACACGAAATGTAAAGGATAATAATGTTGGAAACTGTGCGATACTCCCCAGTTGTTAGACAACTTTCGTCCAAAGTTAAATTTATTTAAGACACTTTTTTTGAGTTATCATTGAATTTGCTGTTGGGCGTTTCCTTGCCG
>NZ_JBHRTA010000056.1:0-30274 GCF_042646065.1 Parapedobacter deserti | reverse complement strand
TTATTTTTACCTTTGTCATGAGCACATGATCTCAACGGATCACAGTTTTATCATCCACCGAATATGAATCTTATGACCGAAAACCAAATCGAGATTTATCAAAGCAAGGATGGACAAACCTTAGTGGAAGTTAGGTTTGAACAGGACACCATTTGGTTGACACAAGCACAGATAGCCAAACTGTTTGAAACAACTCCTCAAAACATCACAATGCATCTTCGTAGTATTTATAACGAATATGAATTGGAAGAGATAGCAACTTGTAAGGATTTCTTACAAGTTCGGAAGGAAGGCAATCGCACTATTAAACGTAATCAGAAACATTACAACTTAGATGCCATTATATCGATAGGTTATCGGGTAAAATCTATCCAAGCTACACAATTCCGCATTTGGGCCACGCAACGACTCAGGGAATATCTTGTGCAGGGCTATGCGATCAACGAAAGGCGGCTCGCCCAGAAACAACAGGAAGTCCAAACGCTGAAAGACGGTATCCGTATACTAAGCCGTGCTATTGAAAAACAACCAACTGACGGGCAGTTGGATTGGTTGACGCGATTTGCGAAAGGGCTTGAATTGCTCGATGACTACGATCACGAGCAATTGGACGAAAAGGGTGTGACCAAAAAACCTGCCTCCTATCCTACCCTGGAAGAGTACCAAGAGCTCATCAATACCATGAAAACCGATTTTGCATCTGAGATATTTGGCAAGGAGAAAGACAAGGGTTTCCAAAGCGCTATCGCCCAAATCAGCAAAGGCTTTGCCGATGAGGATTTTTATCCATCGCTGGAGGAAAAGGCTGCAACTTTACTGTACCTGGTTATCAAGAACCATGCTTTTGTAGACGGCAATAAACGGATCGCTGCAGCTTGCTTCCTGCTTTTTTTAGAAAGGAATAATTTGCTGTACGATGCGGCCAATACACCAATCATCAGCAACGAAGCATTGGCTACCTTAACATTATTTGTTGCAGCGAGCAAACCGGAAGAGATGGAAACGGTGAAAAAACTAACCATCAGCGTATTGAATAGAAGGTCCTAAACGATCCTGTTCATTGGTATCCATACTGAACTCCAAAATGCCGATTAAGTATACTTCTGGCAGTTGGTAGGCATCGTCAACGATAAACCTGCCGCATAAACAAAATCCTGTCCCGCGGTTGCGGGACAGGATTTTGGCAATTAACGTACCCGTTGGTTTACTTTTTTAGCAATTCGAGGTAATAGGCCTTGATCGCATATGGCAGGTTGACCACCTCGTCGATGGACGCTTCCATGGGAATACGTGTTCCATTCTCCAGGATCACCGCTTTTTCCGCCGGATCAAATACGGCCGCCTGCGCCCTGCCCGAGCCGCTGTAGTCGCCCGGTATGGGCAGGTCGCCCCGTTTTCCAAGCGTAGCCAGGGGGGCCTCCTGTCCATAGACCAGCCATTCGCCGGTCGCGGGGCGCCAGACGGCCATATCGGCTTTACCGTCGCCGTCGTAATCCGCCGGCACCGGTACGTCGCCATTTTCGCCGAACGGCACATTACCCACCGTTGCAATGTACCACGTGTTGTTACTGAATCGCCAGACCGCCCGTTCGGCGGCACCGTCTCCATCGTAGTCGGCCGGCACAGGCACCGACTCCGCCCACCCGTGCTTTACCGGTTCACTTCCGGCTACCAGCCACTCTGCGGTACGCGGATTCCATACGGCCACATCGGCGACGCCATCGCCGTCGTAGTCTGCCGGCACCGGCACGTCGCCCACCTCGCCCAATGGGGTCGCCTCCCAGTCATTCAGGTAAAATGCCGCCGCTGCCCGGCGGTACACCGCGGGGCTGGTTTTGCCGAAGTGGCGGTAATACGAGGGCACGGGGATATCGCCTTTCTGGCCCAGCGATGCTTTGATCCCTTCGGCGTCATACCAGTTGCCGCCCACGAATCGAAAAATATCCGCTTTGCCATCGAAGTTAAAATCGAACTGCCGACTTGCAGCAGCTTCGCGGAAGAGCGGCACGGTAAACCGGCTGTCGTCGTCCGTTTCTTCCAACCCGTGGTACGGCGACAGCGTACGCACATGCAGCACGTCTTTTTCCAGGTCGAATGTCAGCAGCCGCATGAGGCCGTTCCCTCCCATCGGCCGGCTCTGGTAGTCTGACAGCATCGTCTTGACGGTATGCCCCGCATAGGTATCCTGCCGGTAACCTTCGCCATTAGCGCCCACGTGGCCGCACAGCATCAGGAACACGTTGGGCTGCGTCTTGATCCGGTCGTACAGCCGCTGGCCCTGTTTACCGAAGGCCGCCGGTCCGGCGACATTACTGCCCGCTACCGGATTGAAACCCAGTATGTAATGACTCACGATGATCGCCTTTCGGTCGCTGTAGCGCTGCAGCAATTCCACCGCCCAGTCGTTCATGGCATCCTGCTGCTCGTCAAAAGCGTCGTATTCGATGTAGATGATAATCAGGTCCAACCCACCCGCAGAGATCAGGTCGTAGTGGCTGTCGTTATCGTCGCCGAAATGTCCGCCATAGTAGTCGCGCCCCTTGAAATGGTCCACCCCGAAATACTTATTGTAGTTTTCCGTTTTGCCGGTTACCGCAAACTGGCTGGGATACTGGTCGTGGTTGCCGATCGCCAAGCCGTACGGCAGGCCGTGCGGCAGGCCGGGAAGCGGTTCTTCGAGTGGATACAGGGCCTTCGCCGCATTAACCCATTGCTCTGGCTGGCTATCGCCCTTGTCGGTAATGTCGCCCACATGCGCCAAGTATACGATATTTTCTTTCTCGCGGTTGTCCAGCACCCACTGGATCATGCTTTCAAACAGCGCATTATTACCCCCTTGGCTTTCCTCCGTGTTGTACTGGGTGTCGGGGATAACGGCAATCGAAAACGTCTTCGCCTCTCCCGCGTGTCCAGCAGGTTGCGCATAGACAGCCCCCGGCGCTATCAGTACCGCGGCATAGAGCAGGTTTATCAATTTTTTTATCATCATATTCATCGATTACAGGTTATCTGGATCGTTTGCCAACTCAGGGTTTACCCCCACTTCCGCAAATGGCAGCGGGTACAGCAGCTTACGCTCATCGACTTGATACGAAGCCGGCAACAAGTAGGAATGCTGCTGTTTCATCGCTTCGCCATAGGCATTCATTACCTCCACAGCCTTGTCAGCCCGGATCAGGTCGAACCAGCGCTTGTTTTCAAAAGCCAGCTCCACGCGGCGTTCACGGAGAATTAGCTCGCGCAGTACTTCCTTTGAACCCGTCGCCAGTGGCGTCGCGTCGGGCATCGCCCGGTTGCGGACCTTGTTTAGGTGCACCAGCGCTTCGGCGGTCTTCCCCTGTTCGTTCTGAACTTCAGCGAGCAACAGCAGCGCATCCGCATAACGATACACCGGCCAGTTGTCGTTGGTATTGTTGGGATTGCTGTGCGGATTGAGGTACTTCTTGATGTACGGCACGCCCACCTTACCGGCGGGTGCTTCGTAACCTGTCACAGGTTTGTTAGCTTCCAGCGTAAAGTAATAGCTACCGTCATAAGTACCTTCAGCGATACCGATGGATGTCTCCAAACGCGGATCACCCGGCTCGTAGGCATTGATCAGGTCCTGCGTTGGGGTATTCCATCCTCCCCCGCCATCGGTAGCGGTATTGCGTGTGGGCACACCGAAGGTGATCAGGGACGTGTTATAACATTTCGGCAGGAATATGTAGATAAAGTTGCTTTGCATACCCGTTTCCAGCCCCTGCATAAACTGCACTTCAAAAATCGATTCCCGGCTGTTTTTATTGGCCGTCGAAAACACATCCGCATAGTTATTAAGCAGGTCATACCCCATCGTACCCAGATCGAGCAGCAATTTTTCGGCTTCGTCGTATTGCCCCAACGTGGCATACACGTCGGCCAGCAGCATGGTAGCCGATCCTTTCGTTGCATAACCCGACTGGGGGAAGCCGGATGGGACGTTCAACAGATCGATCGCTTGCCGGGCATCAGCAACGATCTGGTTGTAGACCTCCGCCTTTGGCGACCGCGGAAGAAAGGCTTCCTCCTCGTTGGTCACTTGCTGCAGGTAGAGCGGCACGCCACCGAAATAACGCACCAGCTTAAAATAGTAAAACGCGCGCAGAAACAGCGCCTCCCCCTTGAAGCGGTTCTTTGCCTCCTGGCTCAAGGCCGACTGGTCGATCTGTCCGAGGATGATATTGGCCCGGGAGACTCCCCTATAGCTTTCATAATACATCTGGTTGGAGTAGTTGTTGCTGGCGTCATTGGTAAAATTAGCGATGTCCGAGCGCATGGCCACCGCGGTCCCCTGGATGGCCGGGTTATGTTCGTAATGCGTATTGTCAGACCGCATTTCACTGATGTAATAATCCGGTCCAACAACCCGCAGTGGATGGTAAGCCGCATTCAGTGCCTGCGTAAAGTCGGCCTCCGTTTTGAAGAAATTGCCGCCCGAAACCTGGTCCTCAGGTATCAGGTCCAGCGCGTGTTCACACGACACGAACAGCAACGCCGTGGTAGTCATAAAAATATAAATATATCTAAACATGAGTACAGTCCATTAATCGGTTATTGAAAAAGTACGTTTAAGCCAAAGGAAAATGTGCGGGGCACGGGATAGGCGTTTTCATCAATCCCGATGCTGGCGCCGTCCAGGCCGTTAAGGCTGATCTCCGGATTCATCCCCGAGTAGTTGGTGAGGATAAACACATTATGGACGGAGGTATACAGGCGAACTTGCTTGATGGGGCCCGCATTTTTAATCGGGTGCCGGTAGCCCAGGGTAATGTTTTTGACGCTCAGGTATGAGCCATCCTCCACCCATTGCGAGTTGACCTGCCTGCCAATACCGGTAGTACCGGTCTTCGTGCGTGGAAACTTGCCCGATCCGGGATTTTCCTCCGACCGCCAGCGGTCCGCCGCTTCCGCCAAGAGGTTACGCGCGCCGTCCATGTTGGTCAGATACGCCCATTTAGCAGGGAGGATGAGATCCCCGCCGGTGGCGCCGGCCATGGAAATTCCTAGGTCGAGTCTGCCATAGGTGAAATTGTTGGTCAAGCCAAAAAGCATGTTCGGGTTGGGGTCGCCGATAAACGTGCGGTCATTTTCGTCGATGATGTTATCGCCGTTGATGTCGCGCATTTTGATGGTACCCACGTCCGAATTGGTTTCCTTAGCCGAGTTTGCCAGATCGTCAGCATCCCGGTACAGGCCTTCGAACACATATCCGAAAAACATGCCTAGCGGGTACCCTTCCTGGTTGCGGAAATAATCGGCGCTGGTCGTATTGTTCCGGCGGAAGTATCCCGGACTCACGAGCGAGACGATGTGGTTGCGGTTGAACGAAACATTGAATGCCGTATTCCAGTGAAGTTTACCGAAGTCGAATCGGCCACCGGCACTAAACTCATGCCCCCAAAAGCGGATTTCACCGACGTTCGACGTGATGCTCGAATAGCCCGAACCCTGTGGAATCGGCCGGTTCTGGATAAGCCCATCCGACAGCTTTCGGTAGTAGTCATACGTAAAAAACAGCTTATCGTTGAGAAACGCCACGTCGAGGCCCACGTCGAGCTGCTTACTCCGTTCCCAGGCCAGGTTGGTATTACCCAGCGCAGTAATGGTCGTACCCGGAGCCAGCCCCCCGTTGGCCACGTAATCGGAGCCACCAAGCCGGGCGACATGGGTATAATTCCCAATGTTGTTGTTTCCGGTTATACCATAGCTGCCGCGCACCTTGAGCATGCTCAGCGTGCCACTCCAGGCATCCATAAACGCCTCGTCGCTGATGATCCATCCCGCAGAAACGGAAGGAAACGACCCGTATTTCTGGTTTTCGCCAAAACGGCTGGACCCATCGCGACGCATGGAAACGCTAAGTAAATAACGGCGCTTGAAGCTGTAGTTTATCCGGCCAAGGTACGAAAGGAGGCTGTAGGCCGCCGCATTGCTCGACCCGCCGGTAATGTTAGCAGCCACATTTAGGTACGGCACGTCGTCGCTCGAAAAATTTCTTCCGGTTACGGAATTATTCTTTTGCCGAAACGACTGGAAGGAATACCCGGCCAACACATCGATATCGTGCGACTTCCAGGTCTTATTGTAGTTCAGATTGGCCTCCGCGGTATAGCTATAGTTATCCACCGAGCTACTCGTGCCGGTGGAAATATCATCTCCGTTGATCAGCGCCGGCGAAAAAAATTGCCGTGTTTCTGCGCCTTTGTCCACGCCGAACAGGCCTTTCACATGCAGGCCGTCCCAAATGCGGTAGTTCAGGTGGGCATTTCCCAGGATGCGCGTAGTGATGTAGTCGTCAATCACTTCGGTATACCGCGCCAAGGGGTTAATGTAGCCGACCATGCCCGGCGAATTCGCATGCTTTACGAGGTTGCCGTTTTCATCATACGGATCGATCAGCGGACTGGCCTCCGAGGTCTTCTGCACAATGCCCTGAATACCATCCGCCAGCCGGTTGTTGTGGTCCAGCCGGTAGCTCGGCGCCAAGTTGAAGCCGATCTGCAGCCGGTCGTCGGCAATGCGGTAGTTCTGGTTGATGCGCAGCGAATACAGCTTGGTACCGGAATTGACAACCACGCCCTGCTGGTCTTGGTAACCCGCTACCACCGATGAGGTGGAATGCTCGCCGGCGCTGGTAAAGGTGAGGTCGTAATTCTGGATGGGCGCCGTGCGCGTCAGCAACGAAAACCAGTCGGTACCTTTGCCATACCGTTCGGGGTTTTGGTATACTTCCGGAATTTCGCCGGTATACCCCTCATACCGGATCATATCCTGGTAGCGCTCGTTCATGAAGGTCGCATATTCCCGGGCGTTCATCATCACGGGCACGCCGCGGCTCGGAATGTGCTGGATCCCCACATTGGTGTTGAGTTCGATTTTGGTCGCATCGCCGGGCCGGGCCTGTTTCGTAGTGATCAAAATCACCCCGTTGGAAGCCCTGGAGCCATATAGTGCCGTTGCCGCGGCATCTTTCAGCACGGTAAACGACTCGATCTCCGCCGGGTTGATGTTGTTTATACTTCCCGTTATCGGCATGCCGTCGATCACAAAAAGCGGGGAATTCCCCGAAGAGAGGGACGCTGCATTGCGGATCCGCCACGACATTCCCCTTCCCGGCTGCCCTGAGGTCTGGTAAATCTGTGCACCGGCGATCTTGCCCTGCAGCTGCTGGGCGAACTGCCCCACCGGCATATCCTGCAAATTAGCGGCGCTGATTTCTTCGACAGCTCCGGAGATCTCGCGGCGGCGCTGTGTACCGTAGCTGACCACCACTTCAGCCAGCTGGCCCGCTCCGCGCAGCATCGCATTGACCGGCGTATCTTCATTTTCTGCAACTGCCACCCGCTGCTCATAGGCGTCATAGCCGATATAGCTCACCCGCAGCGTGTAGGTGCCCGGCCGTATGCGCAGCGCAAAGCCACCATCTTCCCCGCTCATGGCGGCAGCATTTGCCCCCACGAGGCTGACGCTCGCCCCCATCAGCGGCCTGCCCTCCGCATCGACGACCCTGCCGGTCACGCGCCCCGGCTGCTGCCTGCGGTTGATGTAAACGTTTTGTCCTTTGATCTCATGGACAATGGGTGCATTGGCCGTTAAATAGTGGAGGAGGGCCTCCAGGTTGGTTTCTGCTGCCGGCATTTCGACAACGCGATCCCCATCAATCTGCGTGGGGCTGTAGATCAGGTTGAAACCCGACTGTTCCTGCACAGTTTCCAGCACCTGGATGAGCGACAGCCGCTTCGATGAAAACTGTATCATGGTGTTTGCCGCCTCCTGCGCGTCGCTCCGGTGAGCCAGCAACGTGCCGGCAGTCGCGGCAATTACACAGAGAGTCACTACTGATGATTTCATAAATAAACCTATATACGTATGCAGTTTTGATATTTTTCGCATATCTTTACTTGTTGTTTTTGATTCGTTTGTGGAAAAGCAATTGAAAACGTTCTCGGCCGGAATTGTTGTCAGCAGTTCTGGCCTTTTTTTTGGGTATGTGGTTAATCAGTAATGCGGACCTCCTTCCTGTTAATGGTATAATGAAATTTATTGATCTTCTGCAGGGCGTTTAGCACCGCCGCCAGCGAGGGATCTTCGAATCGTGCCGTAAATGTTTCCTGCGCACCTCGGCGCAGCTGCAACTGCACGTCCACACCGTACCACGCACTTAGCCGCGCAGCAACCTCAGGCCACGGTGCATGGTGGAACACGAGCACCTTCCGCGTCCAGGCGCTGAAATCTGCCGGATCGACGGTGCGCACGTCGTGGCTGCCGGCATTACGGTTGTAAACCAGCTGCTGCCCCGCCTCCAGCACCGTGGCCGGCACGTGCAATTCCTCCGCGGTGCCTACGCTTACCTTTCCGGTTGCTACGGTAAGCTGGTATTCGTTGCGATGGTTGGCCACCTCCACGTTAAACGAGGTACCGAGTACCCGGGTGTCCACTTCGCCGGCATGCACTACAAAAGGCCGGTCCGGGTCGGGCTGCACCTCAAAGAAGGCCTCCCCACTGTCCAGGAAAACTTCCCGTATCGCGCCGTCAAATACCTTATCGTAGCGGATGGCCGAGCGGCCATTCAGCCAGATAACGCTGCTGTCGGGCAGGGTGAGCCGGGCACGCTGACCGGGTGCGGTGTGTAACGTAAAAGCCGAGCGAACGGGCAGTTGCTCCTGTGCAGGCGCGCTTTCCCGCTGACTTACCAACAGGTAGCCCGCCCCCGCCAGCAGGACAATGGCGGCAGCCACCCCCCGCCACCATGCCTTCCGGCCCATCCGCATGTCACTGCGGCGTGCAGCCGCTACCGTCCGTTCATTAATGGCCGCGAGGATTTCATCGGCCAGCCGGTCGGCATCGGATTCCGTCAACGCCGTCGTGACCGGTTCTTGCTGGTCGAACCATTGGTCAATCCACTCTTGCTCCTCCCGACTGCACCGGCCGGCCAGGTAGCGCTCCAGCAAATCGCTTATCGCTTGCTTTGTCATCTCCGCGTTTATTTACCCACATGAGTAAAAAATGCGAGGGGAGTACCTATGGGTAACGATGATGAAATTGTTAAGAAATCGTGTCGGAATTGTAATCGCAGTAACTTAAAGCAAAATGGACGATAAGATTCCGGCCTTGATTCCGCTACGCACCTTGCGCCGTGCGTGTACCAGCTGATTTTTTACGGTTTGCTCGGCGATGTCAAGCTCGTCGGCGATTTCCCGTGTGGTATAATTTTTTTCGCTGTGCAGCCGCAATATGCGCTGTTGCCGTTCCGGAAGCGCCTCGATTTCGCTATTCAGGCGCTGCTTCAGCTCGTCGGCAAAGATCGCCTGGTAGCTTGGCGCCACCATGGAGTCGATCAGCTGCTGGTAATCGTAGTGATGCTGCTTGGCTTTTAAGAACTGCCGCATACGTCGAATAATTTCGTATTTGGCCATGCTATAGAGGTACGCCGCTACCGACCCCTGCAGCTCAATGGTGCCGATCTTCTGCCACAGCACAATGTAGATATCCTGAACAATATCTTTTGCTTCGTCTTCGTCCTTCGTCTTATGGTAAGCGAGCTCGTACAGCGGCCGCCAGGTACGGCGGTAGAGGGCCGTGAAAGCCGCATTATCCCCTGTTTTGGCTAGGTGAAAAAGTTCTTCTGTCGTATGATTCTGCATAAGCGCCGCCATGCTTCGGCGGCAAAGATAGCGGTACGCTGTTAACATAAGGTTAACAATCCATTAAACGAGGCGCGGCAGGTTATGGCTTCCCGCCGCGCCGTCGCGCTACTGCGCCTCCAAGGTTTGCAGTTCGGCAGCGATATTCTTTCGTGCCTGCTCCTCGTACCGGTCGAAAAACCACGCCGTCTTGTAGATTCGGTCCATCTCCAGAAAATGCTTCAGGACCCGTGCCCTTCCCCGGTCAAACTGTGGGGAGCTGCCGTATTCTGCTTTTGTAGACGGCAATAAACGGATCGCTGCAGCTTGCTTCCTGCTCTTTTCAGAAAGGAATAATTTTCTTTACATGCGGTCAATACACCGGGTTTGGAAAGTCCACATTGCTGAAGGGTATTGCCGAGCAATGCGGCTTTAACCTCAGAGGAGGTAACCGAAATCACAATCCAAATAGTGGTTATCGCTTTGAGGGATACGAGTCCACTGGCACCCTACCTTTTTCATTACACGAAAATTATTGATAAGTTAGATAAGGGTGCCTCTTTAAACGTTCGGGCACCCTTTCTTGGCTATAACCGTGAAGCTGATCCTGTCTCGCTTTAAAAAAACTTTACAGATTTAACCATTAATCCTAAAAGAACTTTACAGGAATTCTTGGTTAATCCTGAAATTACTTTACAAGGATACTCAGTTTTGTTTTTATCCGCAATACTCGGGTTCACTTTCACTGGGGCGGCAATTTTTCTTTTATTTTTTCCATCTCTTTCTCATGTCTCCCGAATGACGGTGCGCGTTTCCGGTGTAAGGAAATCAACACTGGAGTGCCAGCGCCGCTGGTTGTAAATCCGAGGAGGATTTCTTTTGACGTTTGAGTTCTGTGGTGGACCATTTTTCGATGACTGCCTGCTTTTCATAAAATGCACGTTCTAGAGGATCATCAATTTTAGCCAGCTCACACAAATGGGTCCAGCTCAATTTGTGAGGAAGCTCCTCACAAATAGGTATACTCTATACAACAGCCTCATGTCGTTTAAATTTGACCTACTAAAACCTTTACCATGGAGCATAGTCAAATCAGTCGCCAGTTGTTCCAGCAATCTTTTCCGTACGTCGCGCGCTTAGCTCCCTCCTGTTCGAACTCAACAATGTATTGCCCGATTTCCCAATAGGTATTTACTAACTGTGTATCCACGGCTCGGGCAGCCCGCTGCCTACCCAGCTCATAGGTATTGGATATCTGATTGACTAATGCTTGATACTCCTGATGACTTACCTAATTCCATCATAAGTTAGGATAGATTGTTGTGCAGTGAATTGCCGTAGCTTATTGATAAGGTCTTGCCAACCGCTCATATGCATAGCAGTTTTGACGGTTAAAACTTGGGGATTTTTGAGTAGCTTTACAGCAGGGCCTGTTTGTACGCTGCGGCAACCCAAAAAGACTACCAATATGTTTGAACCGAACGAACTCATCGATAACGTCGTATTGCAGGATATAGGGCATAAACCAGAACACAAAGAATAATGAGCAAATATTTTATATTAACACTCTCAATCCTGTTGGTGCTTTCATGCCAAAATAAAAAACAATGGACTCACAATGATTTCTTTGAACAGGCATTTAACATCATTGAAGAACGCTCTATTAAAAAAAGTGAAATAGATTGGGAAGTCTTAAAGCGCACGGTAACGGATTCAATTAGCCATTTTCAGAATAACGAAGATGTCTATCGTGCCATAGGTTACATCGTTAGCTTAATCGATGATGGACATAGTGTTTTTGTAAGCCCTCAAACCCCGAATAATTTTACAGCTGACGCATTGCCAATTCCTGATATCGACACAAAAATTATTGATGAAGATATCGCTTATATAAAACTTACAGGGTTTATTGCGAATGTTGAAAATTCAAGAATTTATTCGAGGCGAATTAGGGAATCATTATATGAGCTGGACAGATCATCAACTATTACAGGTTGGATTATAGACTTGAGAGAAAATATGGGAGGGATGGCTTCAATGATGCCATTAGGCCTAGCCCCGATGTTTCAAGATTCGTTAATTGGATATTGGATGAATAACAAAGGAGAGTATTTTTCAGAATATTGCACCAATGAATACTTCCGCTTTGAGGATAGGATGGTGGAAAAAAACTCGGCTTTAAATTTCGACCTTTTAAATAAAGATAGACCAATTGCCGTGTTGATGTCTGATAGAACCGCAAGTGCCGGAGAATCTTTAGCCGCCTCTTTCAAATTTCAAAATAACACCATGACTTTTGGTACACCCACAAAAGGACTTACTTCGGCGCTAGAACTGATGGAATTTAATAGCAATGCAAAATTATTTTTAGCCACTATGTATTTGTGTAGTCGTGATAAGAAGATTATTGATCGTGGGTTGAATCCAGATGTAGCATGTAGTTCAGAGAGAGCATATGAGTTAGCAATAAAATGGTTAAAGTTAAAGACGCCCGGCGACAGCGCTTATTTGCAGCAGAATAGTGACTTATCAGAATCAGCCCCTGTTGCTCGCGCGGCCCCCACTCAATTTCGTTAACTGAGCTGACCAGACCGCACGCTAATAACCGCAGCGGTTGGCGGCCAATGAACAAACAAGAGAAATGTTCGAATTATTGACATGCTCGTTTCAATCGATATCGATAATATCTCCTGGTTTGCAATCTAAAACTCTACATATGGCCTCCAGCGTTTCAAACCTCACCCCTTTTGCCTTCCCTGTTTTTAAAATAGACAGATTGACTATCGTTAGCCCAACTTTTTCGGACAACTGCGTTAACGACATCTTTCGCTTGGCTAACATGACATCTAAATTGATAACTATCGGCATATCACTAAATAAACGAATCGTTTTCCTTCTTTATATCTATCGCCGTTTTGAAGACCAAACCGAACGCTAACAGCGCCAATCCAATCATCGTTTCAGCGGCAATAAATCCCACTCCGTTTCGCAACGAATAACCTGAATCGTTGAGGTGTAACTTGGTGATGCAGTTGATAAAAAGATGCTGAGTTATGGATCGCATTACTGGTAGTAAAATCAATACCGTTGAGCCCCACAAAATTAATGAGGCGTTCCTTGTGGTAAATACTTCATCCCTACGAAAGGAACCAAAGAGCTTTTTTATGCATAAAATGAGGAAGCCAATGAGTAACCAGTAAAATATTTGGGAAACTTGGTATAAAAGAGCAGGTACCGAAAAAAGTTCGTCGTAAGATTTAAACCTCAAATCCACCAGGGCGCTGCTGGTCGGATAAACCACTACTCTTTTCCTAAACCAGTCGTCTAAACTACGAACGCTAACTGGCTCATGAGGTACAGCCTCTATATCATACACTGCATAACCTTTTAAACTGTTACTAAGTGCCGGAGCACCTGAATTAAATAATTTGACCCCCACAAAGGCAATATAAAAAAGCAATACGATGGTAGTTAATAAATCAAGTGATTTAATGATTTTGCTATCTGAAAGTTTCGTATCAACTCGGATTATTGGTTTCCAAATCTAATAACTATTGTGGTTTTGAGCGGGCCGAGCTGAAACTGTACCCAGACATGCGCCACGAGGTACTCAACGAGCGTGATCGAAAACTGGTTTTCGACGACATCGTCGCATGGCTGGAGAAAACCGCCGAACGATCTCCGCCACCGAAGGAATGAAATCGAGGGACATATGACATCAACACACCGCTTGAAAACACGCGAACTACCTATTTCTCCAATATCTCGTCCACACGTTCATCGGATTGGTATGTACCGAATAATGACTGCATGGAAGTTTCTGCAACAGGTGCTGTTTCTTTGAAAATGGGTTAACATGTCATCCTTGGGAAGCGTTGCTATCCAATCGGCTTAAACCGGTTTGCCAAAAACCCGGTGGCCTTTCCCAAATTGATATCAGTTACGGTAATTCCCGGCTCGCCATATTGCTGATGAACCAAGCATGTGCCATCCGGGGCGATGATGGCAGAACCCGATTCCTGGTAGGTGGTGGCATAATTCACGCTGGCAAAATATATCGTGTTTTCCAATGCCCGCATCTGCATGGCCTTCTCATAATAAGGATTGTCCTTGTGCCCCCATTCCCGAAGCGTGACGCCGGCCTCATTCCCGCCCGAGAAGTGCGGATGGAACACCACTTTGGCTCCCTGACGTGCCGCCCACCGCACGGTTTCGGGATAACGGAACCCCTCGTGGCAGATGGCGATGCCGAACACCAGTCCGTCCGCCTCAAATATGTGCCGCGTATATCCCGGATTCCACCAATCGTCTTCGGAGGGATCCAACTGTACCTTGGCTTGATGCCCTAACACCTTCCCATCTGCAGCTATGACCTGAGCCACGTTGTACACGCTTCCATCGATATACCAGTCCATGGGCAAAATGATAGCGATATGATGTCGGGCGGCAATGGATTGTGCTTCGGCCAACGCCTTTTCTAGGGCCTCTGGCGTCCGCTCGCTTTCGGCATAACCCATGCCCCGATATCCGGGGAGAAACGACTCGGGGAAGCAAACGACCGATGCACCGGTCATTTTGGCGGCCTCCGTAAGTTGGCCTAGCCAAGCGAGCCGTTGGGCATTGTCGGGGCAAATCGGAGGGGAAGCCAATGCGATTCTCATGTGTCAAATTTAAGGAAAGCTCGCTAGAAATGTGATCGTTTTGCAAAATATTCGCCCGGCTTGCAATCTAACGCCTTGAAGGATTGATGTCGCTACGTTAGCGCGTGGCGGTAGCTATTAGGATTATTCTTTGCGGATTCAGCCTTAAGCTGAATCCCGAAAATGCTTGACAGCTTTGATGTGTTCTTTTATGTCCTTAATTTTATCGAAATAGCTTTTCTTATACATGAAATAGGAAATCGCAATTGCCAGCACAATGGATATGATCAGCCTGGGCAGGATATCAATTAGTTGCTGGAATCGATAACCATCGATTAACAGGTAGAGGGAGACCAGGCCAAAGGGAATTGACGACAAGCCAACTAGCCGCTCTTTGGCGACCAATAAATGAAATCGATCCATTTTAAGCGCGAAATCGGTGAGGGAATCTGCCGCTAGGTCTATCCGCTTTATCAATACAATCTTATAAACCGCTGTGCAAATTTTGGCAAGCAGACTGAGCAACAAGATGATATATCCGGCCATAGCCGTAACAGACGAAAGAGCCCGGTCTGTCAGGGACAAAAGTGCGACAAGCAGGATGATGACGAGCGAAAGGCCTGTATACTCGTTTCTAAGGATCGTGGTAAGGTATCCATTTGACTTCTCCGAAGCAACACGCTCGGCATCCTGCTCGCCGGGATAAGCAATGGAAACCCGCGCCTGCCCCTTTTTGCAGCGGGTGGTTGGGCATTCACCCTTTTCATTCGAAGCAACGGAATTGGCATGCTGCGTTTGCCAAAGTTTTTTCATTTCATCAAGTTCCATCGTCTATTCTTATACGTTATTAAGCACGGCGGCTTGTTTCCTCAATTTATCTTTTATGCGTGCCAGTTTGGTACCTACGTTGCTTTCGGAAATACCCAGCATATCCGCTATTTCGCGATAGGGATAGTCGTCCAGATAAAGCATGACCAATGCTTTCTCCATCGAAGGCAGCGATGCAATCAGCTCATACATCATTTCATACTTTTCATGTGTACCATCTGATGTCACGACGTGTACATCCGGCAGTTCAGCCACATTGGTCACCATGTTTCGCTTGGTTTTCCGCTGGAAAGTAATCGCCGTATTCAGCGCGATTCGATAAAGCCATGTGCTGAATGCAGCAGCCCGCCGATATCTCGGATACGCGCTCCATGCCTGTAACACAATTTCCTGGAACATATCCTGACGTATGTCGGCATCGCTCTCATATACCCGGCATACCTTATAAATTAGCCGTTCGTTGGCCGATATTAGGCCGAGAAAGTCATTGGTATATGTTTCCGTATTTGCTGACATTTGCTATTACTATATCCCAATTAGTCGCGAAAGCTAACGAAAAATCACACGTGGGATAAAATTTTTCGAAAAGAGGTATAGAACTTGGAATAGCGGAATTTAGCGGTATATTTGGGCAATAGACAAACGAACTGCATGAAAGTCCTTTCCATGCTTACTTTAGCGCTGGGCATCTTCTTCGGTTCAGTTGCCCTAGGGCAACCAACAGACACCCTTATCAACGTAGGAAACTATCAACTCCATTTTAACGTGACTCCGGGGGTTGGTATCCCAATCATTTTTGAATCAGGTGCTGGAAATGATGGATCCGTTTGGAACGAAGTGTGTAAACGGCTCCGGCAACATATCGGGTCGCCACTCGTCACCTACGATCGGGCGGGATTTGGCGCAAGCGGAATTGACAATAACCAGATAGACATTACTAGCGAGGTGAACGATTTACAGATATGCCTCAAACAGTTAAAATTTGACGGAGCGTACTTCTTGGTTGCCCATTCCTTGAGGGAATTACGCCATGAAATTCATTTCCAATGCCCCGGATAAGGTAAAGGGAGCTGTTTTCATTGATATTGTGAGCCCTGATTTCATGACCACGCAACGTGCCAGGCAGACTAAACAACTCTTTATGGACAGCCTAGCATCCATTAAAAAGGAAAGTATTGGCTTTTATCACCTCGTTTTAAATTATGAGAATACCAGTGAGGCAATGCGTGAAGTCTCAAAATCCATCCAAATACCCCTAACCGTGATAGCTTCTGGAAAAACACCGTTTGACGGGAATGATCGGCAGTTGTTTTTAGATGGCCTAAGAAGATTCGCCATGGATAAGAAGAATCGAAAATATGTCTTAGTCGAAAATGCCGATCACTATGTTTTTTACGACGAACCGGATTTAGTTGTAGAAGAAATTGTAAGTCTATATAACCGGGTAAACGAACAGTAGATCTAGCCTATATAGACCGTCCTCGGCTGGCTTTTTTCACTCTCTTAGCTGCTTCTTCTTTATATCCGTTTCGGAAGCATCACGGCTCTCCACTCATCAAAAATAGGTTCGCTCCTTTTGGAGGTATAGCGTACATAATCCCTGCTTCTGTCGAAGCAGGGATGGAGTGCCAATAGGATGATGCCCGTTAAAGCATTAACGGTCCGCTTTGCGTTGCTTTACTTCTTCCAAGATTTTCGAAAAGGACTTTTCTCTCTTACGCTTTTCGTGTTCCGATGCCGAGAAATGCCAAGCCTCCCTACGGAGTTTTATATAGCTTTCGTAGACCTTACGATCCAGTGTACGATTATTTACGGCTTCCAGAATCGCACAGCCAGGTTCGTTGATATGTTCACAATCCTCAAAACGACATGATTCCGCAATGTCGGGAAATTCTTTTACTTCGGTAAGTGAATCCGGATCATCAATCGCTAACCCGAATTCACGAACGCCAGGCGTATCAATTAAAATGCCCATGTTATCCATCAATACCATCTCTCTCCGAGTCGAAGTATGCCGTCCCTTTCCTGTGGAAAAACTAATATCGGAAGTAGCCAATACGGGGCGCTCGCAAAGTGCATTTACCAGCGAACTTTTCCCGACGCCCGAAGAACCGACGAATATAACCGTCTCGCCACGGCTAATGGACTCCCCTATTTGGCGTATCGTCTGGGGTTGATGAATGCTAGTGAAGTATACCGGCATCCGATGAACTAGGTGTTCGATCGCTTCGTCGATGGGTTCCTTGTCAAAGCGTAAATCCGCTTTGTTAAGCACCAAGAGGGCCTCGATCCCTGCCTCACCTATCTGAACCAGGAAACGCTCGACCTTACGGACGTTGAAGTTTCCGTCGAGGCTTTGCACGATAAATGCTTTGTCGACATGCGAGGCGATGGCTTGTCGATCTGCAACCGTACCGCTTTTCTTGCGATACAACGTCCGTTCCCGGCTTAACATATCAACTACGATTCCTTTGTGGTCATCAAAGGCTTGAAAAATCACCCAATCGCCAACGCACGGCAATTCAGAGGCCGATTTTCCGAATAGCAGGCTTCCGGTCAGTTCACATTGAAAAATTCCACCTTCGGAAACTACTTCATAGCAGGTGCGATGCACAATGGCTATTCGCCCATGAAACAACGCCTTATGTATTGATTTTTGTTTTTGTTGGTCCAATCTGTTATTCCAACCGTACGTTTCTAAATTGATCATGGCTTTATATGTTAAGCATGAATAAATGTACCGTCGTAGCATCCACTTCTTTTGGTAGAATACCACTTGGTATGTTTCTAGCGTTCATGATCGCCAGGTTGTTGTCAAACGCAGACAACGATCCCTTTGTATCGCACGCATTTTAAATTAACTATGCCAATAAAAGATTTTTCTCAAATAGGGTTATTTGAGCGGAACGATGGGACAATCTGCACTGTATTATACAGATTGTTTACAGTACAATATCCGAATTGAATGGAGCATTAAACATAAAATCATTCGTTAGTTCGACAAAGGTAGAAATTAATAAGTCAATTTTAAATAAGCAACACGTTAAACTTGTTCCTTTCAGGGTCAACAAATGTACCCGTAGTGTTCAGATCCAGCTTACCGTCTCATGCCCGGCTTGTTACTCGAGGTGGCTTTCCGTTAAGGTGACTACGTAGTTGAAACTAGCTTTCGCAACATCACCATATCCTTCAGTTGTATACCGTTCTCGTATATGGGTTGCGCGTAGTTATGGAAAAAAAAGTCTTTCCGGGTGGCGAATCGTTCAAAGCCTGCTTTCTGGTAAAAATTGATCTGCTTGGTTGCGATATCGGGCGTGCCCACGATGATTTCCCGAAATCCCATTTCTTTTGCCCGTTTTTCTGCATCGGCCAGCATAAGTTTTCCGATGCCCCGGCTTTGGTATGCCTCGGCAACGGCAATGTTTTTCAACTCTACCGTTTCGGTATGGAGGGGACAGAGCACATATACCCCAATAATCTTAATTTCCCCTTCGACGACGTAAATATTGCCTTCGTGGATGTATTTATCTATTGCCGCAATCGTCTCATCTGCCAACAGCAGTAGATCGTATGGGATGGGTTCCGACCCGAGGAGCTCCCTTATCTTCATATCTTCTTTATCGGTCATTTTTGAAGCTGTTGAGACAATTTCAAATGTAGCTAATTAATCAATATCCACCAGCGCGTCATCTTTTCCATCGCTTATGTGTCCACAGCCAGCCGTATGGTTCCTCCTGGATATTTTCCGTCAGCAGGTCAACGTACTTCTGGGTGATTTCGCCGTCGTCCATCGCTTCGGCTTCGGCACATAGGGGTACGCAGACTATTTTATAGTGTCCCTTTGATACCTGCGTAATGTGCAGGTAGATCACGGCCGCCCGACCTGCGCGAGCCAGTTTTTCCATACCCGAAAAAACATAGGTTTCCTGATTCAATAGCGTAAACCGGTATTTATCCTCCTTAATGTGCGGACATTGATCAGCAAGAAACAGGTAGACCGCCGGGCGTGTTTTTTTAGCTAGCATGTGGCGGATCACGGCGCTACCAGACATTAACTTCATGCCAAAACGGGACCGGAGCTTGGCCATCAGCCGGTTCATCGTTGCCGACCGGAGGGGTTTGTAAACGGCATATACCTCGTGGCGCATTTTATAGGGCATCACATTCAGCATCTCCCAATTGCCGCAATGCCCCAGACAGGCAATCACATTGCGCCCGCTGTTGATATACCGGTCGATCAACCCCAGATTCTCGAAGATGATCTTCTTCTCCAGTAGGTCTATCGGCGCAGAGACGCCTTTTATGATTTCAGCAAAATAGGCGCAAAAGCACACGTAGAACTTTTTTACGATGGCGTGGATTTCCCCATATCGCTTATCCGGAAAAGAACGCGCCACATTTTGGATGACCGTTGTTTTCCGGTACCCGATGAGGTAATAAGCGAGGAAAAACGTCAAAGAAGCCATCGCATACAGCCATGCGATGGGCAGCAGGCTTACGGCATAAGTAATTCCATAAACGCCCCAATAGGCTACGTTCAGTACGGCTCGCTTCGGGTTCATCTTAAAACTTCATTTTTAACCCTACTGACGCATAGGGAGAGGCCGAAAAATGATAGTCATTATCCCCGGCAAACACCCCTTTCAAGGTTCGGTCGCTGTAAGATGCCGGACGGAACAGGTTTAGCCCTGCCATCGCCGTCATCGACAGCCCCGTTTTGCCAAGCGTTAATTCGGGCCGAAACCCCGTAACGATGTATTGATGCGAGAAGATCACGTCTTTGCCGTCCTTTTTGAGCAAAGCGACCTGCCCGTTCATTTCAAGGGCATACGACAGCTTGAAGCGGTCATTGAAGCCGTAACCCGCCGACACATCCAACCCTTCGACCAGCTCAATAGTTACGTCGAATTTCCCGTCATGCCGCCAGTTGACATAGACGGCCGGAAACACCATCGGATACCCGAGGGAACTGTTTATCGCCACACCGCCGCCGATATCGAGGTTGGGGTTCAGGTGGCGGATAAACACCACACCCCCGCTCCCAAGCACGTTTTTGAAGCCGATTCGGGAAAAATCGGTCGTGGGTGTAAATATCCCCGCTCCTACGCTCGCCCGCATCGACCATTTATCGTTCAACGGGCGCAAGTGGTAAACGCGCAGCTGTAGGTTCACGATTTCGGAGACCATGTGCTGCGAGAAATTTTGGTTTTTTAACGAAACGTACGCGGCACCAAGACCGACGCCCCAGGCAGTCGGACGGTTGTTTGCATTTAATTTCATCGATAAGGGCATACTGAATGCACCCTGATAGACCATCGCCGAGCCTTTGGCGTCACCGATTTTTTCCCGCGGCTTTTCACCGGGAGGCAGGTAATAGTACCCCGAATTCCCAATGTACTCCGTCTTGAAAGACAGCTGTTGTGCCCTTGCTCCCAGACCCAGCAGCATAAACAATGCCGCCAAACAAAATGATGTCAACTTCATGATTTGTGTTTTCGCTTATTCCTTTTTGAACAAAAAAAAGCGGAATGGGACAAAACAGAAAGCAATAAACTGCAGACTTCAATATCAGCGGGATGAATTGCAACATGAGAACATTAGAATAATCGGTACCAGTGCTTAATTCTTCATAAAGGCCAGTCCTTGTTCTATGGTTACAAGTGTTTTATAGCCGAGTTCCTGTTTTGCTCTTTTGTCGGTGGTAATGAATTCCAAACCCAAAGTATTTACAAGCCCTTTATAAAGGGGAGGGTGTCCTTTAAATCCAAACACTTTCCAAACGAATTCCATTACCGTTGCCGCCCTTTTTGCCGTTGACAGGGAGACGCTTTTATCCGGAACGCTTACACCTTGCGTTGCTACGTATTTCGTAATAAAGTCTTTGAAAATGGGCGTTTCTCCGTCAGTTAGGAAGTATGCCTTTCCGCCGCTTTGTTCGGATTGCTCTGCAAGATACAGCGCGTGGCAGACATTCTTCACGTGGCAGGTAACAAACCGATGGTTGCCTCCGTCGATAAATCGCATACGCCCTTTCTGTACCGCTTCGATGATTCCGGCTAATGTGTTCGGGTCGCCTTTACCCCAGATCAATGGCGGCCTCAGTGACGCCGTTTGAAACGTTTTGGTATTGCTACGCAAAACCAGCTTTTCGGCCTGCAGTTTTGTTCTTGAATAGCCGTCAATGATGTTGTCTGAGACAAAAGTTTCATCAGCGTTCCGTATCGGTTTACCATTCATAATTACGGATGCCGCACCCAGGTAAATGAACTTTCGAACGTTGGCATCTTTTGCAGCCGACACTAAGCGTTCGGTCGCTTCAACGTGCAATTTTTTGAGAGCTTGTTCAGAGGCAAAAAAATCGACCGACGCCGCTAAATGGAATACCGAAATACATTCTTTTACGCCGTCTGTTATCGCTTCCTTGTCACTCAGATCACCTTTAATCGCTGTTGCTCCTAGGCGTTCTACTTTTTCAATGGCTTCTGCCGAACGCGCCAGTGCTTTTACCTGATAACCCTTTTCGATGAGCATGGGGATTAGGTTTTGCCCCACAAAACCCGAACCGCCAGTTACAAATACTTGTTTCATTCTTTGCATGTTTAGAAATTATACCATGCAAAGTTGGCAAGCGCAGAAACGAAAAACGTTTACAAAAGACAAGAAAAGACGTATGATTACACCTTTCCAAAGATTCTTTTGCGGATACGGCTTAACGAGGTCGCCGTAATGCCTAGGTAAGTAGCCAGCATATGTTGAGGAACGCGTTGAAAAAGTTCCGGGTTTTGCGACAGCAAATTGATATAGCGTTCTTCTGGTTTGTCTAAAACAAATGAAGCCAAGGCTTGATGAAACTGAATAAGCGTTTGCTCCAGAATTTTTCTCACAAACTCGTTCATTGAGGGAATCGTTTCGTAAAGTCGGTCCAGATCATTTTTGTTGAGGACAAGCAATTCAGCGGGTTCAAGTGTTTCAATCGCTTCTTTGCTTCTCATTCCCGTGATGAAGCTTTCAAACGCTCCGATGAAATTACCTTCGGTCATAAGATAGATCGTGAGTTGTTCGCCATCTTTCACGTAGTATTTCCGTACGCAGCCCTTGAGTAAGAAAAACAAATTGTCTGTCCGTTTGTCGTATGAAACTAATTCTGATTTTGCATCCACTTTTCGGAATGACAGTGCAGCAGCCAACAACTCTTTGTCTGCACTTGAGAAGTTCACAAACCGGTCTGTATATTTAAAAAGTTGTGCTAACATGGGTAGTTCACTGTTCCTTCTTACTATCCACACCGAATATACGCACTATTCCGCTACATGCAAAGGCCCCTGGTCATTCCACGATCCCGTCCATCCATTTCAGAAAGTCTGGAACGCGCACCCGGCTCACCAAAACCTTGTGCGGGCATTCCGGTGAGAAGGAAAGCTTCAGCCGGCTGTTGAAGTATTTGGCGACGTTTTCTATCGCTTTTACATGGCCGATGCAGTTGCGCGATACGCGGAAAAACAGCCGATGATCGAGCTGCTGTGCTAATTGGTCTAACGTATAATTAATGATGTACCGCCGATCGTTGAATGTGTGGAGGAAGACGACCCCGTCTTCGCTATAAAAATGGGCGATATCCGTGGTTTCGATATAATGGTAATTTTCCCCTTTGGCTATCAGGAAACGGTTCTTGGTTTTGAGCGGCAGGAGCTGTTCAACATTCCGGGGACTGGCCTTATCCGGGTGGTTATTAAAGATGGTTTCAAACTTGGTCAGTGCCGCTTCCAGTTCCTGCTCATCAAACGGTTTTAACAGGTAATCGACACTGTTTAGCTTGAACGCTTTGATGGCATGCTCATCGTAAGCCGTGGTAAAGATCACCGGTGTGGTCACTTTCACGTGGTTAAACACCTCGAAGCAGTTGCCGTCTGCAAGGCGGATATCCATCAGGATCAGGTCAACGGCAGTTGCTTTCAGAAACCCGATGGTATCAACGACCGTTTTGGTATGGCTCTCCAGCACATAATCGGGGCGCAATTTTGCAATCATACGCTTCAGCTCCTCGTAAGCAAGCTGCTCGTCTTCTACGATCAGGTACTTCATGACTGAATATAGGGGATTTTTATCATAAATACGTGTTCGGTATGCGCCACGATGACTTCTTTACCGTACATTTTATATTGCTTGACCAGGTATTTCAATCCGACGCCGCCTTTATCCGCAGGGGTTGACGGCTGGATGTTGTTTTCAACCGTTATGTAGTCGCTATCGATCGTAATTGTTATGTGCAGCTGTGATTCTTCGGTTGCACTATTGTGCTTGAATGCATTCTCGATGAGCAGTTGCAGGGTAAGGGGAATAACCTGATGCTGTTCACAGACCGCTGTTTTATTTACCGTAAACGTAAACGCGTTTTCAAACCGGGTCCGCATCATAAAAATATACGCATCCAGCGCATCCAGTTCTTCCGCCACCGACACAACCGGCTGCCGGGTAAGGGAAAGCACATACCGGTAGGTTTTTGAGAGCGCTTTTGTAAACTTGTTGGCGCTGTCCGGATTGATGTAGATTAGCGAAGACAGCACATTTAGCGAATTGAACAGGAAATGCGGGTTTATCTGTGCCCTTAGTGTTTCGTGCTGGAACAACAGCACCTTTCGTTTGGCTATTTCGGAATCGGCTATGGCTTTTTGCTCGGACTGGAAATAATGGATCAACTCGAATACCAACAGGATGGGAATATTGGTTGTCATGGCAAACGCAAATTTGACAAGGAAAGAAGGCATTCCCGCTTGGGGAACCAGCAGTACTTCGTAGATCAGGTAATTGAAAATCCCCATTACTATCAAGGATATTACCGTTATACCGGCAATATCTGCCACGATACGGTAAAAAATATTCTTGGAATAGGGCAAATACCTATTCAAAAACAGCAACAGCCCGTAGTCTGCGATGCACATGGCCAGGATGACAGTGTAGTGGGCGGATAGCTGGATGTGAAAATTATGCCATAGCTCTTCTTTCATCAGGATAATGCTGAAAAGCATTTGACACAACGCATAGATCAGTGTAGCGAAAAAGAAGATGAGCAGCCGCTTTATATTCATTTGCTTCGTTGAGCCGATCTTCAAAAGTAAACTTTCCTAGGTAAGATTTATTATAACCTGCCCCGGGTTTCTGATGAACTTCATTTTTTTGGGGATGAATTTAACGGTGTTTAAAAATCACACTCGGGGTGAAGTCTTTCGAAAGGGATACAGAAATCTCGAATAGCGGAGTCCCACATTATCGGAGCATAGGCGATTACCTGAACCGAAAACTTGTAGGCGGCGGGAGAGCGGAATCGTTGGAGTCATCCAGCCCCTTATTTTTTCTGCCAGCTTTTGTTGCCTTTTCGCAATATCACCGCAGGATTTTTATATAAACTTGCTGACATAAAGATATTTAGTTATCTTTAGTTTGTTGTATTCTTAGTTATTCCAGTGCTGACCATTTGTTTCTGTACCTATGACAAAGAAAAATACAGTCTCTGATCTGCCGCAGCATAATCCTTTCCAAAGCATCGCGCTCGCATTTTCGGGTGGTGGTTTCAGGGCTGCCGCTTTCTCCTTGGGAGCCCTTAGCTATCTGGAGCATTTAACACTGGAAGGCGTACCGCTCACAAAACACGTCGGCTACATAAGCTCAGCCTCCGGAGGTACTATTATTAATCTGCTTTACACCTCGGCCATGCACAAGGGTGTCTCGTTTGATGAGTTTTATGAAAAGACCAAGGCAAAGTTAAATGGAGAAGATTTGTTGGAGAATGTCCTTTCCGTGTTGAATGACGACGGATACTGGAGGAAAACCGGTAACGAAAAACGCCGGAATCTGATCAATTCCTTTGCAAAAGTTTATGACGATGAATTCTTCCACGGGGAAACGATGGCGGTGTATGCCACCAAAAGATATGTCAAAAAATTTGAGATTTGTTGCAATGCGACCGAATTCTACCGCGGCCTCTCGTTTAGATTTAAAACCGACGGCACAAAAAGCTGGTACCAGGTAATCGGCAATAAATACCTGAGGTTTGATGATACACGGATAGACTGCTTTCAAAAACTGAAACTCGCCGACGTCCTAGCTGCCTCATCCTGCTTTCCAATGGGGCTTGAACCGATTGTATTTCCGGAAGACTTCACCTATAACGATGATAATAACAAGGTTCTTACCTCACAGGAACTTCGGGAAGCCGTAGTATACGCTGACTATAACGAGAAGGAAATGCATTTGTCTGACTATACAAGCAGGAAGAATATTGACGCTGCGCATCCCCTTCAAATCCGTTCTTTTGGATTGATGGATGGCGGGATTACCGACAATCAGGCACTAAAAAGCCTTATGCTGGCTGATGAAAAACGGAGGCGGAAACAGAAACCCGATCCATTCGACCTGATGATCGTTACCGATGTTAGCAGTTACTTCATGGATTATTACAAAGTACCGGATCAGAAAGGGGAAAAAGGATGGCGGGGAAAAAGCATTGATCGCTATGTCAACCTGTTTCAGCAGGCGGTCAGGTATCCATTGCGTATCCAGAATGGTGCACTGGCAATTGCGATCGCCTGCTTCGCGGTTTCCATCACCTTTGAGACGCCTTACGCCCGCTATACCGGTTTGGTTTTCGGCGGAATGGCAACGGCGGTTTTTATGATGATGTGGACGGCCCGGAAATGGCGTGTTACCCGGGAGATTTTGCAGCAACCGGAAAAATTTGACCCGCTCAAAACCGTCCGGACGGCCCTTCCCTTGCAATCATTTTCCGACCGGATTATCAACAAGATAATGGATTATCTGAGGCTGACCAAACTTAATGTATTGGAACAGATGCTGAAAGCGCGGATTACTTCTGTGATGAGCATGGTGCTGGATGTCAACCTGAAGCATGTTAGGAGGCTTATCTATGAATTGTTTTACAATGATGAGCGCTGGGAAAACCGGCGCGTGTCCAATTTTATTTATGAATTGAGCTCCTATAATCTTGCGAGCCGTTCCAACCGATTCAACAGTCCAAAGCGCCTGGGTTGGAAAGCGACAGCGGAGGATAAAGCCCTGCTCTGTGAGAATCTGGATAACATGATGCCGATAGCTGAACGGGCAAGAACAATGGGTACCACCTTATGGTTTGACAAAGAAGACCGGGATAATGATCAACTGGCCAACATTATCAAGACAGGCCAATTCACGACCTGCATGAATTTACTGGAATACGTTATATCGTTGGAACGCAAAAAGCTGGGCCTGGAAAAGGACCAGCTGGACAACGTGCTGATGATCAAAGCGCAATTGGTCAGGGACATTAATTTATTTAAAAGTAATCCAGGATGGTTATTCCAGTAGTTGCCGCTAAGCGTAGGTTTGGTAAAGCGTGAGTGCCGTTCTGTGATCACCCGCAACGGTGATAAGAATAGCACTCCCGCTTATGCTGCTGGTGGAATCCGCCCTTCGGCCCGGCTAACGGTTTCCACCAACGGCCAGTTGGTATGGATCAGTTGTTTGATAGTCCGTCTTACCACTCCGTACAAGCTTCTGGCTATACACATACGAAATAGCCAAAATGCCCAGTATCACGAGCGGCAACAACATAAACCCGATATGCCGATCTACGGCTGCGTGGCTGATGAATGCAAAGATTAAATTAAAGGTGAGCCCTGCATACGCCCATTCTCTTAATTTGGCGGGCACGCTAGGTATCGAAATGGCCAAAGCGCCCAGTACTTTACATATAATTAGCGCATAGGCGAAGTAGTCCGGATATCCCAAAGGCCTTGTACCTACTGTCGCTTGGTCTGGCGCAAACAGCAGCGAACCAAGTGGCATTGCTCCTTCCCAAAGGAGGATGATGATTGTTGCGATCCAAAAAATGATTCTGTTCTTTTTCATGACTGTAATTATTAAATGATTAATTAATTTGTTGATTCAACATATTTCACAAAGTTGTCGAGAATAGCTTGCCATCCTTGCTTCTGAAATTCGGGGTCGTTTTCGGTTTCCGGGTCGAAAATGGTTCGAATGTTGGTCTTGCCATCCTGCTCGGTAAACAGCGTAGAAACCTTCCGGCCATCGGGCATGGTGTAGGCAATTTCCTTATGTAACTCCACGTGGTCATAAATGCCTTCGAAGTCAAACCCGAAACTGCCGTCCTTGGCTTCAATCCTATTCTTAAATTTACCGCCTGTTCTCAAGTCGTTTTCACTGGCCGGGCAATGCCAGCTCGGGTCAGGGGTATTCCACTGCATAATGTCGTTTGGTGAATTCCAGGCTTTCCAAACCTTTGCTACGGGAGCATTTGCTGTTGCCTCTACCGTGATTCTTTTTTCTTCTGTCATAATTAATGAGCTTTATGTTTATCAATTGTTTACGATTCAAAGGTACATCACGGGAGAAAAAAGCGGCTGAAGTGAAAACGACAACTTTAGGGGCAGATTATGACAAAACACCTTCGTCTTTTTGTCCTTAACAAAGGTTGTTTGTAAATTTACATTTACGACATTCGTTAACAAACAATATAACCGTAAAGCTAACAACCTCATGGAGAAGGCAGTTGCCAGGGAGGTTGCGAAGAGGCAAAATACAGTACAGGTGGACTACAAGACATATAACCCGCAACCAGACCTAGCACCGTTGGTCAAATTCTATTGGACATTGAATGTACCTTTTGACCCTAATAATCAAAAGCAAAAAATCATTCCGGACGGTTGTATCGAAATGACTTTTAATCTGGGAGATAAAATAAAAAGATACATATCTGAAAACGAATTTATCCTCCACCCCAATGCTATGGTAATGGGTCAAAGAACAAAATCTTACTATATTTTACCAGTTGGAAATGTTGACACCATTGCAATTTGTTTTTACCCGCATGGATTCGCAAACTTTGTAAACACACCACTCGAAAAATTGGTTGACAAAGAAGTTCCTGTCGCTGAGCTTTTTGGACAACTGGCAGCCAATACATTAGAACAGCAAATTATACAAGCTATAGATACGCAGGAAAGAATTGAACTAATTGAAGCTTTTCTGCTTAGAAAACTCAATGACAAAGCTACAATAAGCAACATTGTTAAATCGACTGTTGATACACTTTTAAAGACCAATGGAAGTACCGCGATAAAGGTTATTTCGGAAGACAACTTATCGAAAAGACGGCTACTTGAAAGGCACTTTAAAAAACAAATTGGTATTAGTCCTAAGCAATTAAGCAAAGTCATTCGCTTGCAGGCTACCTTGCAGATGCTGCTCAACCAAAAGTCGGAGACATTGACTGAAATTGCCTATGAAAATGAATATTTTGACCAGAATCATTTCATTAAAGATTTTAAGGAATTTATCGGAATCACCCCGAAAGAACTTTTAGGTAATGAGAACTTCGCTCTTTCGGCACTATTCTACAAATAGCGTTTACGTGTCGCATTTTTACTATTTTTCTAATAGGCCTCAGGATATTTTTGCCTAAAAATAGACTGTAAAAATGGCAAATAAGAAATATCGTTCCGTAACAATAACAAAAGATACCTATACAAACTCAAAAATTATGAACAGTTATATCGCTATGTTCGAAATTCCCGCAACGGATGTTTCAAGAGCAGTAAAATTTTATCAAGCAGTTTTAGACCTTAAAATTGAAACAATGGAAATGCCTGGAATGCAAATGGGCATTTTCCCCTATGAAGCACAAGTGGTTTCAGCGGTTATCGTTAAAGCAGATGGTTACAACCCCTCAGCGGATGGTGTGACCGTTTATATGAATGGAGGAGATAACCTTCAAGTAATTCTGGATAAGGTGGAAAAAAATGGAGGAAAAATTCTAACACCGAAAACACTTCACGCAGATGAAAGCGGCTACTTTGCCTTATTCCTTGATTCAGAGGGCAATAAAATCGGACTTCATTCAGCAAATTAAAAACACAGAGCGGGTACCTGCGTGGTCCTATATTTAGACTACTAAATGGCTAAAGCCCGAAAAATTGCTTAGAATACTTTTTTAATCTAATGAAACAAAAAAGCGACCACACAGAAACCATTATCCTCGCCAAAGGACAGGGACGAATTTACAATTGCGGAACAATGACTGCTATTTTCAAGGCAGATGAGAACGAAACTAAGGAAAAATATAGCGTTTCAGAGTGGTGGCTAGAACCCAATTCTGAAGGACCCGGAGCACACTCTCACGAAAAGAATGACGAGGTGTTTTTTGTATTGGAAGGAACGATTTCGTTCTTTGTTGGAGACAAATGGGTTGATGCAGATAAAGGAAGTTTTTTACGAATTCCCGCTCAAACAACTCACGACTTTAAAAACAAAACCGACAAAAAATCCGGATTGCTTAACTTTCTTACACCCGGTGGTTTTGAAAAAAATATGCCTTCCATTGTGAAGTGGTTTGAAGATAATAAATAGGATTAGTTTAAATTTAGGGTTTCGTGGATAGCGAAAATCAAAATGTAAAAGGGCTGTCGAAAAACTGGGCTTTAAACTGGAGGGAACGAATACCGACCGGGAGTGTAAAATAACCCCAGCTCCTTTGAAAAAAGGAGCTGGGGTAATAACCATTTCCTATGAAAGAAATGTCGCCCCCATGGGGATCGGGGACTTTCAACCTAAACCTATTTCGAAATTAAACAATCCATCCATTACCTCCAAAAATTTGTCAACAAATTGACTTTTTACACGGAGGAATGGTAGAGTTTCAGAAATAAAATCAATCGTGGCCAGAAGGTATAGCCAAGACACTATGCAATTGGTAATCCACAGTGTCTAGCACCAGGACACCTTTTTGGTTTTTGATGTATCCATGGTGGTGGCGCCATAGCCGGTAAGGCCCTTTCGCCTGGAGGTCGATAAAACTCCGATGGGACTCGACATGGGTGGTTCCATCTTTCATTGATCGCTTGATTTTCATAAAAAGACCTTTCTAATGGATCGTCAATCTCAAGAGTTCTACTTAATGCGACCAGCCCAATTTGTGAGACGCTGCCTCACAAATTGGATAAATCTTTTGGCTTTTCTATCACCTTAACGATTGCTGCCAATTCCTCGTTATCCAGTCCTTTGTGGTGGGCCTTGTTTAAAATTTCCGCGAGCGTTTTAGGAAACTCCTGCAGGACATCCAGCTCTTTAAAGCTATCTGCGATTCGTTGGGTA
>NZ_JBHRTA010000055.1:0-23542 GCF_042646065.1 Parapedobacter deserti | reverse complement strand
ACCTGACTACGTGTTCGAGCCGGGTTACGAACTGCAAGCCCTGGCCGATGTAGAGGCTTACGTGAAAAAGCACAAACACCTTCCGGAAATACCTTCGGCAAAGAACATTGAGCGAGACGGATTGAACCTTGCTGAAATGAAACTGCTGTTGCTGAAAAAAATAGAGGGGCTGACACTGCATTTGATCGAGTTGCAAAAGGCGGATGAAAAGCGAAAAACCAAGATTAATCAATTGATGGAGGAAGTTAAATTATTAAAGAAAACTACCCTATAACTATGAAAAACATTATTGCTTTGATTTCGTTCGGTATTACGATGCTACCGCTTATGGCCCAAGAGGGATGGCAGGATCTTGAAAAACAGGGTTACCTATCCCTCTCCTACAGCGGCATCGCTAGGCAGGTACGGGGAATATCCCGTGAGTCTCTATAATGGGCTGGTCAACATCGGACAGCAACTGTTTGAGATTCAAAGCGGCAGATTGGCTGTAGATATTTCGCTTTCATATCACTCCGGTGGAAACAAGCCCGCGGATATCCCCAGCTGGGTTGGGTTGGGTTTCAGCCTAAACGCGGGTGGAGCTATCACCAGGGTGGTCAGAGGACTTCCCGACGATGTTTTCGGCGGATATTACCTGGCCAGAACCGAGTTATTGGCACAACTAAATAATTATGTTCCGAACAACACATTCATGCAACACTATGTCTGGCGGTCTTTCGACGATAAGTCGGACCGATACCTATTCAATTTCAATGGAAAGGCCGGAGAGTTCATTTTCGGGCTCGATGGGCAAATACGATTCATAAACGGAGAACCTTTTGAAATCAGCTTTGATCAATCCGGCACCTATGGGTTTGAATCCTTTACCGTCAAAACAGGTGACGGGATTACCTACACATTCTCCCAGCACGAAAAGTCCCGATATCACTCGCCGAATAACACAATAGAATTCTATACTTCAACGTGGTATCTGAAGAAAATGGAGAATGAAAACGGAGACATTATTGTATTCAACTATTCGGTTCCGGTCAACAAATACAGATACAAGCAATATAAAATTGAAAAATTCGCAATAGGACAGCGACCAGGTCCAGCTGGATACTTGCCTATAAATGTCAATACCACCGTAACGAGTTCACAAGCTGATCAGGTGATTTATCTTAGTGAGATTGTTTTTAACGGGGGGAAATTGGTTTTCTCAACCACCAAGAGAAATGATCCGTTTTATCAACCCAATGGCGTACCCCTTTCCGCAATTGAAGAGCGTAAATTGGAAAACGTAGCTTTATTTAATGGCAATAACGTCTTGTTACGAAAATGGGTGTTTACTTATATCGAAAATAGCAACGAAAGACTGAAACTCAATACCCTGAGCCTAAGCGACAATACGGGGGCATCACCGCAAACGTATGCTTTTGGATACAATTCTACCAAATTGCCGATAAACGCATCCGGAAACAACCCCTATTATACGAATAGGGTAGATTACTGGGGGTATTTAAATGGCATAGTGACCGGCACAAGTCGAATACCCTATACCTATTCGTCATACTACAATGATTATTTCGGTAGCGCCGACCGTAATCCGCACGGTGAGAACATGAAGGCAGAAATATTGCAAAAAATCACTTACCCAACTGGCGGTTATACCGAGTTCGTTTTCGAAGCCAATACCTATAGTATGCAAGGCGATTCTTATGCTGACAATCCATTTGTGAATTACGAATGGCAAACAAGTTCTTTTGAGTATGAAGAAGGATATTTTTCTATAGATCCATCCACGCAGACGTTTACATTAACCTCACCGTCATTAGTGGAAGTTTCCCGCGAAATCAGTGCTGGAGGCCCGAACCATGCCTGGCTTCCATCGGGTACATTTATTACCGATAATTACCAGTTCGCGGCAGGTACGTATAACCTGCAGGATATTTTCGGTACGGATGAATTATTGCAGCCTTCCAATTCCGATATACGTAGGGCTATCGGAACGGTTCGGATCAGGGTCGCAACGCCCACTACATCCAAGTTGGGGGGTGGGCTTCGGATAAAATCGATAAAAAATTTCGATGGAACAGAGCTAAGGACCAAACATTTTGAATATAAGTTGGATAACTCTGCGTCCAGCGGTGTGTTGTCTGTGTTTCCCGCACATTTCGTCGATTTAAATAGCCTTTGGTCAAATACTCATGGCATTTTACTCAGTTCTGAACCTATTAACGATATTCCCCAAGGACCACCTATAGGATACAAGCAGGTTGACGAGATTTTTCCGGATGGATCAATGACTGTCCATAAATATCATACCTATATCGACTATCCAGATGATTACAATGAGTTTGTCCACGGATACACCGATATGCGATTGGCCCCGCTTAACTCGATAAATCAGATGCGCGGTCTTGAAAAAAGTAGTGAGGTTTATACGGCGGAAGGTGTTATGGTGAAAAAAACGGAGAATGAATATGAAATATTAACCGGTGCATCGGTCTATGTCCCTGCAATAGACTTAAAACCAACGATTGATTTTGAAGCTGGGGGCGGCTCATCTTTTGATCCGATTTCAGGGATATTGATTTCCAATTATAATGAAATCGGCCACTTCGTATATCTGAAATCAAAAAAGGTCACCGATTACGATTTAAATGGGCTGAACCCGGTGGTATCGAATACCAGGTATTTTTACGACAATACTGTACATAGACAACTGAGCCGCACTGAATTAACCAGCAGCGACGGCGGTAGGGAAATCACCTACACAAGTTATCCGCACGACTATGCCAATACATCGGGTTTCATCAAAGAGATGAAGGACAGGCATCTGATCGGCTACCCTATCGAGCAGGTTAGGTATAAGGAAGTAGGCACTACGCGGACGGTATTGTCGGGCAGCATCACCACCTATAAAACGGGCGGCAAGGGTCTGGTGGACCAGGTGCTGGCTTTGGAGGCGGCCTCGCCCGTGCCGCTGGCCTCCTTCAGGTTCAGCAACCGGACGACGGCCGGGCAGCTGCCGCCTTCGGTCGGCAGCTCCGCCAATTACTCGCCTGACACGCGATATAAGCCCCGGCTCACGTACAACGAATACGATACGAAGGGCAATCCGTTGCAGTACACCCAGGCGGACGGGGTTCCCGTGAGCTACGTGTGGGGATACGGCAACCAGTACCCGGTTGCGGAGATCCGGAACGCGGCGCGGTCGGCGGTTGTGACGGCACTCGGTGGCAGCACCGGCGTCACAAATTTCGGCAACCAGGCATCGCCGTCGGAAGCGGCCGTCACGGGTTTCCTTTCCCCGCTTCGTTCGGCGGCCACGCTGAAACAGGCGCAGGTCATGACCTACACGTATAAGCCCCTGATCGGGATGTCGAGCTCGACGGATGCCTCGGGGCGTACGACGTATTACGACTACGACGGTTTCGGCCGGCTGTGGCGCGCACGCGACCATTTCGGTAATGTTACGGAGGAGTACAAATACAATTACCGGCCTTAAAACCATCAGCCATGGACACGAAAACCATCACCAAGACTACAAGATACCTCACCGTGCTATTCATCCTGGTGGCCGTCCATCCCGCGGCGGCCCAGCTGGTGCTGAACAGGACGGGCGCGACGGGGGAGTACACCGCGCCCGCGACGGTCACGCTCTCCCCGGGATTCACAAGCACGGGGAACTTCCGTGCGTCCATCGCCCCGGCTGCGGCTGCGCTGGGCAATGCGGCGAGCGCGAACCAGAACTACATCCAGCGGACGGTTTACCTTCGGGGTTACGGCAATACGCCGCCCGCTTCGCCGACGGTGGCCGACGCGATGCGCGACATCACCTACTACGACGGGCTGGGCCGTCCCATGCAGGAGGTGGGGGTGCGGGCCTCGGGGGCCGGCGCTACGCGAGACCTGGTGACGCCGGTAGCTTACGACGGTTTCGGCCGGCAGCACCGGGATTACCTTCCCTACGGCACGGCCACGGGAGCCGGCGGTGCGTTCAAGGCAGGTGCGGTGACGCAGCAGGCCACGTATTATAACGCCCCGCCCGCGGGTGTGGTGAAGATCCCGGTCTCCGGGGGCGTTACGCCCTCCTTCGGCGAGCGGCGGTATGAGGCCTCGCCGCTGGACCGGGTGGAGGAGCAGGGCTTCCCCGGAGGTGCCTGGCAATTGGGTGCCCGCACGGCCACAGGCGGGAGGACGGTGATGGCGGAGCATTCCACCAACGATGCGGTGGCCGGTTTCGGGGTGAACAGCCGGCGCGTTGCGCGCTACGGCGTGACGCTGAGTTCAGCGGGAACACCTACGCTGACACTCGAGTCAAATGGCATCTACGCGGCGGGGGAGCTGTACGTGGCCATCACCAAGGACGAGAACTGGACGTCCGCCGACGGCCGAAACGGGACGGTGGAGGAATACACGGACAAGCAGGGGCGTGTTGTGCTCAAGCGTACCTATAATGCCAATACGGTGCTGAGCACGTACTACGTGTACAACGAGCTGGGGCAGCTGGCATTCGTGCTGACGCCGGGGGCATTGCCCGACCGGGGCACGCTTCCCGCGGCGGCCGACCGGCCGGCCTGGCTTTCCGCCCACGTTTACCACTATAAATACGACAGCCGCGGGCGTCTGGTGGAGAAGCGTGTTCCGGGGAAGGGGCGTGAGTTCCTGGTTTACAACCGGCTTGACCAGCCGGTGGGAACACAGGACAGCGTGCAGCGGATGGCGTCGCCGCAGCAGTGGACGGTTACGAAGTACGATGCGCACGGGCGGGCGGTGAAGACCGGTACGTGGACGCATATGGGCAGCACGGCCGGCGGCGACCGGCGCACGGTTGTGCAGGATTCCGTGCTGCTGATCACGGCAGCCAACCAATGGGAGGAGCGTCCGGCCGGTGCCTACACGAACCGTTCGTGGCCACGGGGCAACACCAGGGTGCTTACCGAGCAGTTCTACGACGACTACAGCGTGTCGGTTTTCACCGGGCTTCCCGCGGCCTACCGCCCCACCGGATACAGTGTGATGACGAAAGGGCTTCCGACGGTGAGCCGGGTGAACGTGCTGGGCACGTCGCATTACCTGTGGAGCGCCATCTATTACGACGACCGGGGCAATGCGGTGCGGGAGATCCGCCAGCACTACAAAGGCGGTACGGCAGCAACGGGCAACTACGACGACACCGGCACGGAATACAGCTTTACGCGCCGGCCGCTGTCGGACACCCGCCGGCATTATGCCTCGGGGAGCCTTTCGGCCACGGTCAGGACGGAGCGGACGTACGACCACCGCGAGCGTCCGGTTGACACATGGAAGCGGCTGAACTCGGGCACTCGGACGCTGATCGCGCGCAGCGTGTACAACGACATCGGGCAGCTGCGGTCAAGGCAGCTGCACAGCACCGACGGCAGCTCGTTCGCCGAGACGGTCAACCACAGCTACAACGCGCGCGGGTGGCTGCGGAACACGGTATCCCCCAAGTTCCGGCAGTACCTGCGTTACGACACACTGTCCTCGCCCCAGTTCAACGGCAACATCCGATGGCAGCAGTGGCAGCACGGGACGGCCGCGTTGCAGGCGTACGATTACTCTTACGACAGGCTGGACCGCCTGCTGGCGGGCACCGCCGGCAGCAACAGCGAGACGATTACCTACGACGTGATGGGCAACATCAAGACGCTGAAGCGTGATGCGGCCGCGGTATGGACGTACGGCTACACGGCGGCGGGCGGCAACCGGCTGCAGACGATCACGGGCGGCAGCGGGGCGTACATCTACGACGGGAACGGGAACATGACGCGCGATGCGCGCCAGAACCTTACGGTGGTTTACAATGAGCTGAACCTGCCGAAAGCGGTGAGCGGAGGTACGGCGGCCACCTATACCTACGATGCGACGGGCCGGAAGCTGCGTTCGGTGATCGGCCCGGTGACCACGGAGTACATCGACGGGATCGAGTGGGAGGGCACCACGCTTAACGTGATCCACATGGAGGAGGGGCGTATCATTGCGGGTACGGGCCGGTACGAATACGTATTGAGGGACCACCTCGGGAATTCACGCAGTGGGTTTTCGTCGGATGCCCCGACAGTGGTTAACTTGCGTACGGATTACTATCCGTTCGGCCTCCAGCATCCGACGGGCAATGTTGTTCCGGCCACTAAAAACCGTTACCTTTACAACGGTAAGGAACAGCAGGACGGTTCGGCGTATTATGATTACGGCGCAAGGTTCTACGATCCGGTCATTGGCAGGTGGGGAAGCGTGGATCCGCTGGCCGAGGAGTTCGATAACGTATCCCCGTACAATTACGGGTTAAACAATCCGCTCAGGTTCATCGACCCAACGGGGATGGCAGCGGCTCCAATCTATGATGAAGACGGTAATCTGTTGGGAACGGATGATGAAGGTTTGCAGGGCAAAGCCATAGTGATGAACGAAAAGGATTTCAAGCAGGGGATGTCACATGAGGAAGCCTTGAAGAAGAATCTGGGGGTGGCGGGATTGAAGGGCGATGAAGCAAAGTCTAATCTATTAAAGAGTTATCATAGCTTGCCGGGCAGGCCTGACTATGACGGGCATCTCACTTTAGCAGAAGCAAATGAGTGGTTTAGAACGGGTAATGGTGAACCACTATATGTCGATTTGTCCAAGATTGATTTGTCAAGTATCTCTCAGAGTGATTTTAAAACAGACCGTAAGGTGACATATTTTCAAACGCTTTTTAATTCAAAAGACGGCAGGGTATACGGTAATATCGGGTTGAGTTTAGAGAATGGCGCAGCAAGAGGAACTTACGATGACTATGATTTCGATGTTAAGAGATGGAACGGCCCTCCGCAACAGGCGCATAAACTAATAATCCGAAATGCTGCCACTCAAATTGGAAATGCGGTTGCGGGAAAAGGCGTTGGGTATAGAATATACTTTAATGGTACGGCTCCTATAAAAAAATAGAGTTATGAATGTTCTAAGATGGATGTGCTTTTGCTATTTGTTTATAACATATTCGTGTTCTACGAGTGATTATTTACACGACTTAGGTGATGACTATATATTGATAAGCGAAAGCAACGCTAATCAATTTATAAGCGGGCCTAATGATACAACTGGAAACGGTTTAATCCCTTGTACAGTCGAGCGCTTTGAATATGACAACGCGTATATAATAGCAAAACAGAAAGACAATCCTGATTGTCTGCCTCGGGAGGATTATGCATCAAAAGAAGTAAAATACTGGATAATACATAAAGAAAAGCAGGTTGTTTATGGCCCTTTTGATTGGGAAACCTTTATGCGTAAGAGAGATGAGTTAGGGGTTTCTCTGTCTATAGGTAAATAAAAAGCAGGCAACAAAGTCCAAGCCCGGCCAATGCGCCGGGCTTTTTCGTTACTGGGCGTAAGCCTTCCTTGCCTTGAAATCGCGTATGAGCGCATCGATGACAAGGAAGACCTGCTTCCTGTCCTCCTCGGGCATGACGGTGATATCCCTTATCCTGCTCAGGGCGGCATTGTCCAGTTCGGTGTCGGTCTTTCCGGAGAGGTAGTCGAGCGACACGCCGAGGGCATCGGCGAGCCTTGATGCGACCTCGACCGAAGGCGTCACCTCGTCGCGCTCGTAGCGTCCGATGATGTCGCCGGAGGTTCCCACTTCCCTGCCCAGATCGCCCTGCGACAGCTTCTTTGCCTTCCTCAATGTAATCAGCCTTTGTCCGAAAGTCATACCTATCAGTCTTTAAAATGCCATATCATATGGTATTAATACAAAATAAACGACATAAATAACATATCAAAATCAGATATGTCTTGCATGTTTGTGATATATCTTTTGCTTTTGTGATAGATAGGTCTTAAAAACTTTTTTTCAACATGGCATCAAAACACAGCAGAAGGGTAAAGATACAGCCGAAATACCGCTACCTTTCATCGGGCACCCGAAGGGTTCCGGAACTGCGGATATCGGGGGTATTGCTCGGGGAACAGGGCTTCGACGAGGGTTCCTAGGTGGACATCGAGGCGAGCATGGGCAAACTCATCATCACCCCGGCGCGTCATGGCAAAGGGTAAACTGCATACGGACAATCCGGAGCTGCTGGCCTACACGGAGGGCAGGCTCCATTTCTGGCTGGGCGTGCTGACCGACCTGCAGAACCGGGGAGTGGAAGATATCCTGATTGCCAGCATCGACAACCTGACGGGTTTTTCAGATGCCATTGCCAGTGTTTTTCCAAAAACGGAAGTGCAAACCTGCGTGGTTCACCAGATCCGCAATAGCCTGAAATATGTTGCCAGCAAAGACCAGAAGGAGTTCATAAAGGATCTCAAGCCGGTTTACCGGGTTGACACGCTGGGTCAGGCGGAACCTTATATGGACGATCTGGAGGCAAAGTGGGGTGGTAAATATGAAAAGGTAATCGAATCTTGGCGTCGCAATTGGGACAGGCTGACGGCGTATTTCCGGTATGACGCGCCCATTCGCAGATTGATCTACACGATCAATAACATCTCGGTTACTATCGTCGTACACACAGGCTTTATGCCTAACGAACTATTCAGTATTGAGATGTAAACGCATGGGGGCAGATCGTGTCATACGGTGTCAGGCACCAACAGTTTGTCGGTCTTAATCCATGCGTTTATTATTATATTACAAACGTACGACAGTTTGTTTTACACTCCCTTCAGAGCCCCGGAATATTCATCCAATTCCAGACTTTCAATTGTTTCAGTAAGTTCATTGGGTTTTAAGTCGGCTTTTTCGCCTTTATCATAAACGGTAACCAAATACAGATTGACGACCTCCGTTTTTCGTTTTTTCCGTGTTTCATGGATGTAAATAAACTAAACATATTAGTAGTATTATTTCTGTTTCTGCAAAAATTTTTCCTACCTTTACTCGATGAACCTTTTATCTCATTTACCCGAAGAAAAGCAAAAAGAAATCCTTGCGGCTGTTGAAATAATTAAGGAGGAAGCCAATCCGGAGAAGATTATTTTGTTCGGCAGCCACGCTACAGGTAAATGGGTGGATTCGTCGTATGTGGAGGATGGAATCAAATTAAGTTACATTAGTGATTACGATTTTTTGGTGGTACTTAGCGATGATAAAAAGGATCAAGAAACAAGTATCGCTAGCCACATTGAGAATCGTTGTAATGATTTCGAGGGCATTGTTAGCCCGGCCCCTCATACAATAAGCTATATTAACCATGGCCTTTCGTTCGGGCAATTTTTTTTTATGCGCATCATTAATGAGGGTATTTTGTTGTATGATACTGGTAATACCGAGTTTGTAAAACCGAAGATTTTAACGCCTGAAGAACAAAAAAAGAAAGCACAAGACTATTTTGATTTATGGTTTCCGAACGGGGATGATTTTCTAACGGGCGCAAACTTTTATTTGACTCGAGATAAATATCGTCTATGTGCTTTTTCCTTGCATCAGGCAGCCGAAAACTTTTATGCAACAGCACTATTGGTGTTTGAGGGCTATAAACCAACCATGCATGGACTGCAAAAAATGCGGAATTACTCCAAGCATTTGAGCCGAGAGTTATACACCTTATTTCTAACACCGCCGGAAGATGCTCACCAAACCCACTTGTTTGATCTTTTGAAAAGGGGCTATATCGAAGCCCGCTACAAACCTAACTATAACATTACCCGTGAGGAATGTGAAGAATTGATTGCGAAGCTCACCCAGATGAAAGAAATTGTCAAACGGATTTGTACCGAGAAAATTCAAAGCATCAAATAAAGAACCGTGCCAAATCTTTATATCATAGCGGGTTGTAACGGTGCTGGGAAAACGACGGCGAGTTACACCATATTGCCGGAAATATTGGATTGCAAGGAATTTGTCAATGCCGATAACATCGCTGCAGGGCTTTCTCCCTTCAATCCAGAGCGTGTGGCGTTGGAAGCTGGCCGCATCATGCTCTCGCGTATTCACGATCTGTTGAATGAGCGGGCCGACTTCGCTTTTGAGACCACCTTGTCTACACGGAGTTATGTCTCACTCATTAAGGAAGCTAAGGGGAAAGGTTATGAAGTGACCTTGCTCTATCTTTGGCTTGATTCGCCCGATCATGCGATTAAGCGTGTGGCAAAGCGTGTTGCTAAGGGAGGACACCATATACCGGATGACGTTGTGAAAAGGAGATATTACCGAGGAATAAAGAATCTCATCCAATTATATACACCACTATGTGATAGATGGCTCGTGTTCGATAACATGGACGTCGAGCCGCTGTTGGTCGCTAAATATGATGAATTTGGAGAAGCCGTATTAAATGACGAAATTTGGTCAATCATTAAGCAATTAAGCAATGGCAATTAACCATAATGCTATAATACCTCCCGAGATCCCCTTCGCTGATAAAGTGTTGCATGGGCTGCGGAAAGCGTTGCGGAAATTAGTGGAGGAATCTGCTGCCAACGGGGAAAGTCTCGTCATCAAGCGTGATGGTGAAATTAAAGAAGTGCCCGCCAAAGACTTGCTTAAAACATTACCGAAAGAAGATACCCATCAATAGGCTAGAAGCCATCTCACTTTTCCGTATATTTTTTATAACGGCCTTCTTGGCAAGAAATCCTGAGGTGAAAGACCGAAATGATCGGCAAGCCTATTGATGTGTTTAAGGTTATATTTGGCAGGATGGGAAGCGCTCTCGACATTTCCGATAAAAGAAGGTTTTACGTCCAGAATATTTGCAATATCTTCTTGACGTAAGTCATGTTGATCCCTCAAATTCCTTACAAAATCAATAACATGTTGTTCAATTTTCTCCACCTCGTAGGGTTTAGCATTTCTTACAAAGCGAAGTAGCCAATACAAATGATAAAAAATTACACATATATGTGTGTATTTTAAAATCATTTCCTATATTTGCCCTAAACATCCTCATTGCGCGGCCTGAGAATCCTAAAAATGAACGGATGTTATCAATAGGACCAAAAAACAACGGCGTACGAGCGGCCTCTTTTATTCGACGCTCGGGTGATTTCTCAGACCTCAGCAATGAGTTGAAGAGGCCCGCCCGTATTGCTGTTTTTGCATACCAACTAAATCCTTTACTAGATCCCTTCATTAATATTATTTCTGCACCGGAATGAGGGCTTTATTTTCACATTCAGCCAACGCTTATTGAAAACTGGCGTTGTTTGTCAACCGATTATTCTTTGGACCAAACATAATAATAATGAAGCAAAATTTACGCTTAAGGGACTCGCATTGCCTAAAACGAACAGAACCAACTCACCATATACACCAACAATCCGTATCGGATAAGCGGAATAGTTATACAGGAAACTCGCGAACATGCTTTGCCTTTGTTCGTACTTTCTTCTGCCTTTCTCCTGACATCTCCCGAGAATTTATCGGGGCGTATGCGGGCTGTATGCGGGAAAAAGTAACATACGCGCCGCATACGGCACGCGTACGGCACGCGAGATGGCAGAACACGGGCAGGAGAAAGGCAGGCACGGGTGTATCTAGTCTTCGGATAGTCGCTTCAGTCCCGTGTTCCTGTCCACCTATCTTTATCCCTCATTCGGGTCTTATCCCTGTGATATCCGAGTATATCTCGGCAAAAAGGCCAAAAAACGGCACTTTGCCGAAGGGTGTACGGCAAACGTACGGGAAAAAGGCACGTTTGGAGGGGCAAGGGAAGGAGTATATATCGGAGCGGAATGCAACTGGAGACTGTACAGTGTCTGCTTCGGAGCTCGGTGCTAACTCCGTGCTAACTCGTTCTACACTCCTGTTGGTGTGCGCAAACCAAGGTAGCTCGGAGACCAAAGCGAGACCAAAGGAAGACCAGAAGGAGCTCCGAAGAGATATCGAAGAATCATGTGTTTGTACCCATGCGAAGGCTCCAGCCCGTAGCGGGCTGAGCCTCGCTTTGGGGTTGATGGTATCGATCCTTTTGATGACCATATGCTTTCATGCCCGGGCACAGCAGCGGAACGATGTCCCGGAAGCTTTAGGGAAGGGCCTTTCTGTGAGCGGGAAGGTAATTTCGGCTGTCAATGGCGCAATTATCCAAGGAGCCACCATCACCAACAAACGCACAGGTATCCATACCGTCACCGATGGGCTGGGGGAGTACCGCATCTCCGCAAAACCGGACGATGTACTCCGCTATTCCTACATGGGGTACATATCCGTGGAAGAACGCATTGACGGCAGGGAACGGATTACCGTAGCGCTGGATTCGGCAGAACATATGCTGGAAGAGGTGGAGGTCGTATCAACAGGTTACCAGACGCTTCCGAAAGAACGGGCCACGGGAAGTTTTGTCTTTGTGGACAGTGCGCTGCTGAACCGAGCCGTCAGCACGGATATCATCAGCCGCCTGAAAGGGGTAGTGCCCTCGCTAATGTTCGATGAGCGGGCCGGGGGTGATCCAAAGCTTAGCATCCGTGGACGCAGCACCATATTTGCGAACGCCGACCCGCTTATCGTCGTGGATAATTTCCCTTATGAGGGTGATATCCGCAACATCAATCCGAACGATGTGGAAAGTGTATCTATCCTGCGCGATGCTGCTGCGGCGTCTATATGGGGCGTCCGTGCCGGCAATGGGGTGATTGTGATTACCACAAAAAAAGGTAAAGCCGGGCAGCCCTTGCAAGTTTCATTCAACGGCAACGTGACGGTGGGCGAGAAGCCGGACCTGTGGTATGAGCCTAGGATTAGCTCGGCGGACCTGATAGCGGTCGAGGAGTTCCTTTATGGTAAGGGCTATTACAACAGCGCGCTAAATAACACGCGTACCTATCCTGTGATCAGCCCTGCGGTGGCACTGCTGGCCAGTGGACAACTGAGTGATGCTGAAAAGCAAGACCAACTGGACCGCTTCCGTAGGATCGACATCCGACGAGATATCCATAATTACTTCTACCGCCGCGAAGTCAACCGACAGTACGCGCTTAACATCGTTGGGTCGACCCCCCAGCACCGGTACTCACTTTCCGGCGGTTTCGATAACAACGATCGGTCAGCTGTCGGTAACACCTTCAGACGGACCAACCTGAGCGCCCGCAACGCATTCTCGCTGGCCAGAAACGTGCAGCTCACAGCGGACCTATGGTTCACACAGGCAAACTTAACGGCGAATGAAGTACTGCGTACCCTACATGACGCGTTCCCCTACCAGCGGCTGGCTGGAGATCAAGGAGAGGCGCTGCCCATCGTTCGCGATTTCAATGCTGCCTTTGCCACGTCTGCCGCCGAAAATGGCAGGCTCGACTGGCAGTATTACCCGCTTGACGAGCTACGTAACAGCGGAAACACCATCAGCCAGCAGAATTACCGGATCAATACCGATCTGAGTTACGTGCCCCTACCAGGCCTGCGAGCAGCCATAAGCTACCAATACGAACGACAGAACGGTGTAAACAACAATCTGATGGGCATGCAAACCTATGAAGTGCGTGACTGGATAAACCGCTTTACCGTAATCGACCACCAGCGGACAGTCTATAACTTTCCGTTTGGTGCCTTGCTCGACCGGCAGACCAGCCAGACCTTAGCCCACAACGGTAGGGCACAGCTGAATTATGACAAGAGCTGGGCAGCGCACCAGATTAATGCCATCAGCGGGATGGAGATTCGGGAAGTAACCGGCAGTGCCCATGCCAGCCGCTACTACGGTTACGATCCGCACACCGGCACCTCGCTGCGTGCCAATACCGACAGCCTGTATCTACAGTACCCGCAGGGCAACCGCGTGCGCATCAGCAACAATACCGCCATCGGTGGGTCGCTCGAGCGTTTTCGTTCGTGGTTTGCCAACGGCAGCTACCAGCTTCATTCGCGCTACACGCTTTCGCTCAGCGGCCGCATCGACCAAACAAACCTGTTCGGTGTAAAGGCCAACCAGCGCACCGTGCCGCTTTGGTCCGCCGGACTGAAATGGCAGGTGGACCGTGAGCGTTTTTACCAGATTGGCTGGTTGCCCGAGCTTTCCCTTCGGGCAACCCATGGCTACAACGGCAACTTCGACCGGAATACTACCGCCTACATCACGGCGATGTACCTCACCGCTGCTGCGACCGGCCAGCGGGAAGCCAACCTAGGCGGACTGCCCAACCCGCAGCTAAAAGGTGAACGCAATGCCGTCACCAATGTCGGGATAGATTTCGGGATAGCCGGCGGCCGGGTAAATGGGCGGGTGGACTATTATGCACGCCGGGGCAGGGACCTGGTCGGAAACGGCCCAATCGACGCGACCACCGGACGAACGGTTTTCCGCGGCAACTTGGCGGACATGAAAGGTACGGGCTGGGACGTGGAGCTGAATACGCGGAATGCCGTAGGGAAGCTCAGCTGGGACAGTTACCTTATGGTCAGCCACACCCGCAACGAAGTGACGCGGTACGGCGTCGAACCCACCAACTTGGATGCCTATTTTTTTGACGCCAGTTTCGGGTATGGGAACATCACGCCCATCCCCGGCAAACCCTTGTTCGCCGTCTACAGCTATCCCTGGGCCGGACTGGACGATGCCAGCGGCGATCCGCGCGGGCGTTACCGCGGCGAAGTGCTGGGATATACGGAAATCCCATACAATAGTATCGGAATCGACGACTTGATCCTGCATGGTAGCGCAATTCCGACCTCATTCGGTGCAATCCGCAATACGTTCGGTTACCGTAACTTTTCGCTCTCAGTGAACATTACCTACAAGCTGGGATACTACTTTCGTCGGCCGTCGGTCAACTACGGGGCGCTTTTCGGCGCCAATGGACTTGGACATCAGGATTACGCCGACCGCTGGCAGCAGCCCGGCGATGAGACAAGGACAGATGTGCCGTCAATGGTATACCCGAATTCCGCGATGCGGGATAATTTTTACCTACGGTCCGAAGTACTCGTGGAAAGGGGTGACCATGTGAGGGTCCAAGACGTGCAGTTCGACTATCGTTTCCCAGAGCATGTCTGCAGCAGGATGGGCATTGCCCAACTTCGGACATATGTGTATGCCGCGAACCCTGGTATCCTCTGGCGAGCGAATCGCCATGGCATCGATCCGGATTTCCAGTTCAACCCCAACACCAATATTCCCGTGTTGCCCAAACCGTTCAGCATGGCATTGGGAATCAGTACCACCTTTTAAACCCATAACGATGAACAAAACCCGTAATTACCTAACGTTTTTCGCGTTCCTGACAGTCGCGCTTCAGGGCTGTGAGAAAGACTGGCTCGCAGCCAAAAACAACCTTAACCGCGTGGTGCCGGTTACCCTGGCCGATGCGCGAGCCATACTGCGGAGTAGCACGCTGCTCAATATAGGCAATGACCAGATTGGAATGTCACTGCTGGCGTCGGACGACCTTTATCTTCAGACGGCAACCTACCTGTCCAGGTCGGAAAAAGAACGAAATATCTATGTGTGGTCTCCGGCCATCGACTCACGAAGCACGCCCATCGCTGAGTGGAACGACGGATATGAGCAGGTGCTCTACGCCAACGTGGCGCTGGAGACCGTGGCAGGGGTGGAGCGAAACGCAGCCAATGCTATGGAACACGACGAGGTAAGGGGTGCAGCACTTTTCTTTCGGGCCAAGGCGTTTTACAACCTGCTGCAGCTGTTCGCACCCGCGTGGGACCCAGATAAGGATAACAGCCGGGCCGGCATCCCGCTGCGCCTTTCCTCGGACCCGAACCCGAAAACGATGCGGGCCAGCGTATCCGACGGATACCGCCAGGTCATGGACGACCTATCGATGGCTTCACAGCTGTTGACCACCCGACCAGCCCTGAAAACAGACCCTTCCAAACAGGCGGCTTTCGGACTACTGGCCCGCTGCCTGCTGGGCATGGCCGATTACCGCGGTGCGGTCTTGTATGCCGATAGTGCCCTACAGCTGGAAAGTGCCCTGCTTGACTACAATGCTCTTCTCGACCGGACAAGTATGCAGTATCCGTTTGAACCCCAGCACGAAGAGGTGATTTTCGACGCCATTATTGGACCCAACTATGTGCCTGTGCGGTTCAACTATTGCATGGTGGACAGCACACTGTTTGCCGGTTACCGTGATGATGATTTGCGGAAGCAACTCTTTTTTGCGGTGAATAGCCAAGGCGGGCCCAGCTTCCGTGGCAGTTACAGCGGAGCCGACAACCGCTTCAGCGGAATCGCCACCGACGAACTCTTTCTGATTCGGGCTGAATGCAGCGCCCGGTTGGGTAATATCGACGACGCATTGGAGGATATCAACACCTTGCTGGCACATCGTATGGATCGTTCGTCGTTTGTCCCCTACGGGGAGTCGGATCAGAAAAAGCTACTAGACCGGATACTCGTGGAACGGCGTAAGGAACTCGTATTCCGCGGCCAGCGATGGACAGACCTGCGCCGCCTGAACGCCGAACCCGCGCGTGCAGTAACGCTGGTGAGGGAGATTGACGGATCCAATTACCGGCTACCACCTGAAAGCAGCCGCTACGTATTTCCGATCCCGGAATACGTGATCGATGAAACAGGTCTCACGCAAAACGACCGCAGAGATGATTGACCTGACTAACTCCGGCCGCCGGTTGCAGTTGCTGCTCCCCGCTTTGCTGCTGGCAGTGAGCGGTTATGCCCAGCCCTATCTGCGCAGCGGCGATGCCCTGCCCGATCTCGCCGTGGGCAGCGTGCGGAACTATGACGACACCACTTTGCGGCTCAGGGATTTTGCCGGCAAGCTGCTCATCCTGGATTTCTGGACGGTGTATTGCGCGAGCTGCATCGCTTCCATGCCCGAGCTGCAGGCGTTGCAGGAGCGCTTTGCTGACCAGTTGCAGATCATTCTGGTAACCAGCAGTACGCGGGAAGAGGTCGACCAGCTCTACGCACGTTCCGCCGTGGCCCGGAATATCCAGCTACCGTCTATCATCGCCGACACAGTGCTGACCCGGTTTTTCGAATTCCGGACCGTTCCGACGCACGTATGGATTGATGAAGATGGAAAGGTGATGCAGATCACTGGATCAGCCCATACCAACGCCAGTACGGTTGCCCGCTACCTAGCTGGAGAAGCGGTAGATCTGCCGCCCAAACGCGAGCACCGTGATCTGGGGGATATGCGGCACGTATCTTTACTGAACGAGGGCGGCGGGCGGCATTTCGATAACCTGTTGCAATATTCGGCCCTTTTGTCAAAAATATCGGACGACGGCCGCTACGACGGGCCTTTCTTCGATTCGGGCACAGGCAGGCAGGTTGGCATTAAGATGGTTAACGCGACCCTATCGGAATTATACCTCCGGGCCTACTCCTTCTCCGGCATGAAAGCCGACCCCAGCCGGTTGGTGCTGGAAACAGCCGACTCAGCGCGGTTCATTCCACCCGAAAGCGGAATGACCAATAAACATGCTTGGCGGGAGCAAAATCTGTTTTCCTATGAATCAAAACTATCCCCCGGACGGATGAAAGAAGCCGCGGGCTTGCTCAGGCGCGATCTGGATGCCTATTTCGGTTACCGTGTTACGGTTGAATCCCGGATGGTGCCGTGCTTGACGCTGGTTGTAATCGATTCCGCGAAGGTGCCGTCGAGTACCGGTGGGCCAGAGCGGGCATACTATCATGACGAAACTGGAGCGACCATTCAATTGGAGCATGCGCCGGTGGGCCGATTATTGGGATTCCTTCCAGCTAAGCTACGGAAAGGCCTGCCCCTTGTGGATGGTACGGAGCTCCAAAGCCCGGTGGATTTAGCACTTGTTATCGATGTGCCGGATCTGATAACACTGAATGATGGGCTCAGTCATTATGGCCTCAAGCTGGTAGAAGGGAATAGGGAATTGGATATGGTCATTATTCGCGATGCGGTGGAAGCAGGATCCCGAAACTGAGTGGAAAGGGGAGTCTGGGCCCAGACTCCCCTTGAAAACCAGCGTTCATTCACCGAAGGGGCTAGAGGATACGCCGGCCTTGCAAGTAAATATTTTCGTTGTTTTCATCTTTCACCGGCTCGCCGATGTTCGTTCCGTCCCACTCGTAGAGCTGAGCACAATTTTCCTGGAACTCTGCGTCACAATCAGGCGTTTGTGTAGCGCCCGCGGGACCCGTCAGGTACACCCAGATGGTGTCGTCCTGAAGATTAGTCTTGACCATAGAAAAGCCCGTGGTTGCTGCGAATGCAACCAACGCGATTATGCTGAAAATCTTACGTCTCATTACAAATACCTCCTTTCCTTTTAGAGTTTCCCGTTTTTAGAGGCTGGGAGGGTGCCTCACTTATTGCAAAAAGTATCTTATATATGTTATGTAGTAGTGTTGTAAGCCATGCCAAAGCCAGCAACGCGACATTCAGTAGCAAGTGGGCGCCCCATCCTAAGTCTAGCCCTTCATCCAGTCCGATGCAAATGCAGGGCCTGTAAGGCGCTTTAGTCATGATGGCCGCGACGTACAATGTGAAAGCTAATAGTAATGCTGTCTTGCACCAAAGCCCAATCTCCATGATCTTGGCCTTCCAAAAGCCAACCAACAGCAGGATAATGATTCCATAAAAGGCGATTACTGTTGTAATAGCCACTGGCCACGCCGCCCAGGCAGGAATGAAGGGCGAGTTTTTCAGTCCATCCTGAAACATTGTTAGGTTTGTAACTTTATCTGTTCCGGCGAAACCGAGCAATACGATGAAACCGATGGCTACAACATAGAGCGTGAATTCGACTGCCACCTTCTGCGTTTTTATATGTCGGTTATCTCTCATAATCGTAGGCATTGCGTAGGTTGAATAATACAAAAGCACCGGCCGGTTATGTTTTCTCGCCGGCCGGGGGCCGCTAGTATATCGTCGCACTCTCGCAGCGCTCAGCGTCCCCTTCATGCGGATTCCGGAAAAAAAGTTACCAGTACCGCCGGTTTGTGCAAAGGATAGGTCTGTCATCTTCCGGGGTAGACTATCCGAGCATCCGCATGCTTCGCACCCCCGGGAAAAAAGGGGTGTCTGAGCCGGTACTCCCCTTAGCACATCGTTAAAAAAATGGCGGGCCGCCGTTCCACCCGCGGCGACCGGCCATATCCCGGGACTTGCACTACCTACCTCGTATCCCGGACTCCTTTGTGTTTGTATGGGGGCTGTTCTTTTCATATGTCTGTATCATTTGGCTAAAGTTTGGCAATAAAATTCAAGCATCACTGTTTGATGTAATGTATTTAAAATCAGTTATTTATTTACGTTTTTTCTTGTTTGTTTGGCTGGTTGTCCTTACCTTTGATCTGCGTTCATAATCCAATTAGTTAATCCTTTTCATCTTGCGTTTATACCCTTAACTGGTTTGGGAAAGCGATTTATACCATCGCTCGGTAAATGTTTTTTGTAACACGCTACGATACAGCACAATAAGTTTCAATGGAAAGACGCGCCAAAGACCATAACACCGATCTTTTCCGGGAACTCGGCATTAAAGGCCGTGACGAGGAGGCCTGGGGCGTGATCTATTCGGTGTACTGGGGGGCGTTGGTGCGCTTTATCTCGATGAAATTTACTGCAATCGACCGCGAAGATGTGGAAGATATCGCTGTCGAGGCGATGATCAAACTTTGGCTTAAACGGGAGGTTGTAGCGCGGCACGATATCCCGAAAGATTGGCTGTTCCGGTGCGCAAAGAACGATGCGCTTGATTTCCTCAAGAAAAGGGAGCGCCGTAAACTGGAGCCGCTAGCGGAAAGCCATGAGCAGGTGCCCGATGATAGTGCCGCGCTGTACCATCTGGAGCCCGATGAGCGCACGGAAGCAGCGAAACAGGCCGTAGCCCGCCTGCCGCCCGAAACCCGGAAAGCACTCCGGATGAAATACCTCGATGGGCTAGGCAATCAGAAGATAGCGAAACTGTTGGGCAAATCGGCCCAGACCATAGCGAATCAGTTGCTGACGGGTATGCGTAAGCTGCAACAGTGGATGGATGTAAAAGAATCTATGCCTAAAAAAGACGACTCAAAAAAAGGCAACGATGAATAGCACGATAGCACACGTCAAGAAATTGCTCAGACAATGGGCAGCAGGAAAGCTTACAAAAGAAGCCCAGATAGAACTGAACCGAGCCAAACAGCAGTATAGTGAGGAGGAATGGTTCCGTATGGAAGTGGAGGTATGCTGTGAGCTGGAAAATGAACTGGCGGATAAGCCACCTATGGATTGGCGCCCGGTGTTGGAACAGGCGCGGAAATGCGAACGCCGCGGGCGTTCGATGGCTTTGCCCAGCCATGCGGCAGCATGGCTGGGCGGGGCTGCCGCGCTGCTGCTCGTGCTGTGGTTGGGTGGGCGTATGCTTTCGCATAGGCCGCGGCCACTGGACCTAGGCACCAACTGCCCGGTATGGGTAAGCGATGGCGAAATACCGGCATCGGAATTTGCATGCACGGTGTGGTGGGGCGACTCCACCAGCATCACCGTAGACCGTACGAGCCGGGGCCGCGTCGGCGTGATCCGCAACGTGGAAGTGTGGCGTGATGCCGATGGCGTGCTGGCGCTGCTTCCGGTAAGGTATCCGCTATTGGCGGATACCACAGACGTACCAGCCATCCGTATTATGACCCTTCCTTACCAGCAATGCTTGGTACGGCTACCGGACGGCAGCGAAATACGGCTGAATGCGAGTTCGACCCTGCAATACCCGCTGTGGAACGTCGATAGGGAGGTTTCGTATGCGAAGCTAATCGGACAGGCGTGGGTACGGCTACGCGAAAAGGAAAAGACGCAGCGGCCGGTCAAACTTGTGCTCGAGACGGCCAACAGTCAATTGCATACCTCGGCCGGTGAATATACCGTATTGGCCACCCGGAACGAAACAAGTGCCACCCTGCTGGAGGGGGAAACAGTGATGCTGGCACGGGGCGGCGGTGAGCAACAGCAGCTGCGTATCCCAGGCGATGCTGTAAAGATGGAAACCCGTAGCACGACGCCGGGCGGGGCGGCGACTATCCGCGTAAGTGCAGCTTGTGTGGATACCCGCGAAGCACTCGGCTGGACCCGCATGCGGCGCGAGTACCGGAATGTGCCCGTGCGGGAGTTCGTAGCCGATATGAGCCGGTGGTACGGTTTCCGGGTGGAGGACATGGCGTGCGTACCCGAAGGACCACGTATAACGGCCACGGTCTGCTACCGGGCCCCAGTGGGTGAGGTATATGCTCAGCTTTACGCGGCGGATGTTTTCATGGTTGAGCGGGACGGTATGGTCAGCTTCTGCGGCCCGCTGATGGACCCATTGCAGCCCGCAGTGCCTGTGCCGATGCCGGATAGAAACGTGTTGGTGGCATCAGCCGGTCATGATAATGGAGATACCGGTTTAAAATGAGACAGGTGTAGTGCATCATGATAGGTGCAGCCTATCAAATTTATAGGCTAACGCTATCAAATTTATAGCCTAGATGAGCCAGGCATAAACTTTACGTTGCTTAGCTTTATCCCGTTGGGAACAGCGCGAAATTTGCTGTAAAACACCATATAGAATTATGATTCGAACTGCAAGCGTGCCGGATTATGTATTCGAACCGGACTACGAATTAACAACACTCACTGAAATCGACACCAATGAACTAAAACACAAACAACCATGAAAAAAATTACACTACTACTTTTCTATGTAATGTTGTTCGTTGCCAGCAAAGCGCAGAACACATTTCCATTTCCATCGACGGGAAATGTCGGGATAGGGACGGTAAGCCCTCAAACCGAACTGGATGTCCGCGGCATCATTACAACCAACTCCTCGGTTAGTGTTCGAAATCCAGGCAATAACTCAGCAGCGCTGACTGTGGGCTGGCTAAGTAATGTGCCTCGGTTGCGGATCGGTGGCAGCGGGGCCGGTTCAAATGACGGATTTGACATTCAGTTTATTTCAGATAGGAGTGTAATGAGAATCTTAGCTAATGGCAATATCGGCATCGGCACGACTACGCCTGCAGAAAGACTTTCCGTAAATGGTAACGTACGAGCAAAGGAGGTAAAGGTGGAAACGGCGAATTGGCCGGATTATGTGTTTCGTGGGGATTATCGCTTACTTCCACTTGCCGATCTCGAGGCTTATATCAATGAAAACGGCCACCTGCCTGGAATGCCCACTGCCAAAGAGGTTGAGGCTGATGGCTTGGCGCTGGCCGAGATGAACCGCAGACTGTTGGAAAAGGTGGAGGAACTGACACTGCACTCGATTCAAGCACAAAAGGAAAGGAATAGTCTGGAGGATCAGCTTAAGGAGATAAGCCTCAAAACGGCATTACTGGAACAAGAAGTTAACGAATTAAAAAATAAGTGACGTCATGAAAAAAATTACACTACTATTTTTCTATGTAATGTTGTTCGTTGCCAGCAAAGCACAGAACACATTTCCGTCGACAGGAAATGTGGGAATCGGAACAACCTCGCCGGCGAAAAAGTTGGACGTCATCGGCGCGGTTAAATCGAACCAACTAGCTTTTCCACTGGTGAACTATAATTTTTCCGCTGCTCCGCGAACTCAACTCGAAAGCATGAGTATAAAGCTATTTGACGATTACCATACAAGACGGCCCGGAGGCAGTAGTCCCGATAACAATAATTACGGCACATTACTGGCCATCTATGGTTATAACAGCCATTGGGAATCCAATATTTATATCGGTGCGAGCACGAAGAAAATGTATTTCAGAACTAGTACGTGGTCTGGCGGAAGCAACGAGCACGGTATAACCGGAGCTTTTCATGATTGGCGAACAATATTGGATTCCAGGAGTGACTTGAAATCAACGGGTAGACTGTTGCTTACAGGAAGTGGAAACCACTATATCCAACACGGTAATATCGGCATTGGCACGACCACACCGTCCGAACGGCTTTCGGTAAATGGCAACATCCGCGCGAAAGAGGTAAAAGTTGAGATGGCAAACTGGCCGGATTACGTGTTTCAAGGGGATTATCGCTTACTTTCACTTGCCGATCTCGAGGCTTATATCAATGAAAACGGCCACCTGCCCGGAATGCCCACGGCCAAAGAAGTGGAGGCTGATGGCTTGGCGCTGGCCGAGATGAACCGAAGACTGCTAGAAAAGGTAGAAGAACTGACATTGCACATTATTAATCTAAACAGAACCAGCGAACTTCAAAACAAGGAAATTGCAGAGCTGAAATCAGCGATGAAACAGCGATAAATGAATCGGAAGCCAAGCCGTCTATAAGCGGAACTAATCCAATAATCTCCGTAAATGGGTTAACAACACACTCCAGTAACGGAACTCTGGACATTCGGCCATTGTTTATAATCCTGGTGAAACACGGAACTGATGTTTGGTTTTAATAGTAATGGAGGTTTTCATTGAAGCCACCAACAGCCGAATTGCAAAAAATACATATTCATTTGTTTTATTCGATTCGTTTTCTATTTTTGTTGTGTAAGCATAATTTGGTATAGCGGCAAGAAATCAACCAATCGGGGAATAATCGAAAAGCAATAGCCTAAACCTGGAGGATAATCAAGTAGTACGATATCAGGCTTTTGCAACGCAGGCAGCGGTTGTGTGAGACGAGCTTACACCGTGCTGGAGCCAGTATGGCGTTGTATGTATATGCATTGCCGATCGGCTGCGCG
>NZ_JBHRTA010000054.1:0-13054 GCF_042646065.1 Parapedobacter deserti | reverse complement strand
CTGGAAAACATCATGTCCATCAACCATAAAAACCTAAAAGACCTCTATCCGCAGAATTATAAAGAAAACTGCAGGAATCAAACATGTAGTTCATAGGACGGATACGTTCCAATGGCTCAAATACACCTTGGAAAACATCATGATCATCAACCATAAAAACCTAAAGGATCTCTATCCACAGAACTATAAGAATAATCTTCAGGAATCAAACCTGTAGTTGGTAGGGCGGATACTTATGAACGGCTATTGGAGTTCGAGGAAAAATGGGGTGGTAAATACCCGCTTACGGCCAGATCCTGGCTGCAGAATTGGGATAATCTTTCCACGTTCTTTGAGTACGACGGTGATGTGCGTAGGGTGATCTACACCACCAACCCCATCGAGGGAATGCACCGGCAGGTCCGCAAAATCACCAAGACCAAGGGCGCTTTCACTTCCGAGCAGGCACTCCTAAAGCTGATGTATCTGGTGATACGGGAGATTACCAAGAAATGGACAATGCCTATCCACAACTGGGGCTTGACTATCTCGCAGCTGTTCATTAAATTTGGTGATAGGTTAAGGCTGGGACGTGATAGCTTTTAGGAATAGGTTGATCCGGATGACACAGTTCGCGTTACACTACCCCTAGCGATGATGTCATCAAGTCAAGGTAGTTGATTACCTCTTTACCGCCCGATTATTTTCTGTATAAGCGCGTCGTCATAGGGGGCTATCTTCTAAGAAATCATCTTTATCAAAAGAAAATTTGCTTGATAATACGTCATGAATAGCCTGAAAATTTGGATAGGAACATTTGTTTTCCAATTCCCATCTTTGTAAAACGATAATTGCTGTGTTTTTAAGGTGAAACTTGAAATCTTCAGTGAGAAAAAAATCCAGATCAAAGGATATAAAGTTATCTTTTTCATCAATTTTTCCCAATTTCCACATTTTGTCTTCAAATGCATTTATAAAATCAGACTCGGTTTTGAATCTAATTTGTTCCAGCTCGCGATGTGCCTTATAGTTTAAAATATGATTGTAAATAGCCATTGTTATCTGCCAGTCCAGCCACCTTTCTTTTCGTAAGGACGAAATAAACATGTTATATCTACTGTCTCCTTTGATTTTTTGTAGTGTTAAATGTATTTGTGGAATGCAGTGTTTGTACCGTCCCCTGATCAGTTCAATGGATTTCTCAAACGAATATTTATTACTAATTGAATCATCCCATTTGAGTGCTGTTGATTCTTCAATATTAACACTCCGTCTTTCTTCAAAGAATTTATCTCGTTGATAGGAATCGAAACTCTCTTCCGAAAAAAGATTACGATAAATTCTTTGATAAAGATAGCCCGGTAATGTTTTTCCTGCCAAGTCTTCCTCTTTAAAGAATCGTTCAAATTCAGCATCAAATTCTTCTTTGGGAAGTAAGCTCAATTGATTTAAAATTACCTTTAACGAACCTGTTAAATAACCTGCCTGTAATTTTATTGTACTTTGCTCGGCATTCTTGGCTTCAATCAGATACAGCTTCCACTTCGTGCTGTCATTTGAAGGTTGTTGTTCAGGAAGAAGAAATTCGTCGGATAGTATCATTTCAATACTAACATTTCCTTTGATAAAATGAAAATCGTTTGGAGATACAGCAAATTGCAATAGTAATATTTGTAAGCAGGCAGTTACTTCTTCTCCAAGACTTGTTTCAAGCCAATCATTTCTAAAAACAAGCTCCCATGATGTTCCTAAAGCAAACCAATTTATCTTTCTGATAGCACCAATGTCATTTATGACAGCATCCCTACACTTCCTTTCGACAAATTCATTTATGCTGTTGTCCGTAGTTATATTTTCATTAATTCCGTAAACGAGATGTTCAATCTCTTGGCTGTAAAGTTCTCCCATCTTTTGCTTTTCATATTCAATCAATCCGAAGAGTTGATTAGATATTCTTGGTAAAAGGGCAATAGTCGAGGCGATTAACGTGAAGCATTTCATCAACATTTGATCTTTGGTTACATCAATTTCCGGGTTTTTAAAGTCAATTCTTGACCTGATGTACAATCTGAAATCCTCCAAACAACTAATCCAAGCACCTTGATCAAAGTCATAATGAAGCAAGAGACCAAAACCATCTGCTATTCGACCATGTAAATCGGTGTTTTGGGTAGATTGCCAGATTGCGCTTAAAGCGTAGTATTTGGCTGCGAAGTTGCTGCCACTGGCAGAATAAAGTTGTGAGATATTCAACAAGGCAAGAATGAAACCTTCTAAGGTTCCATCGTTCCGGTATAATTCCTTTGATTTATGAAAGTAATTTAACGCCCTTAAAATAGATTTTGGCTCAGTTGAATTTAAGTATTTAACCCCACGTTCAGTGTATATCTTGGCTGTAGTAAAGTTTCCTTTCTTTTCATTTGCAATTGGCATTAATTTATCCGAGAAATCTTCCAACCTTTCAATAAGATTAATGTCTGCATGATGATGGATTAGTAGCTTTATATACTCGTTTATTCTATTACTTAACCTAACTACATCGAACATTGGAGCTTGATCTAATAAATCAAACACCCTTTGAAAATGGTTAAATATCTTATCTACGGTATCTGGTTCAGCTAATATAGCCTGCTGCATTAATAGGCTGGCAGCGATATCATTAAAATAGCATTCTTCCGTTTGACCAGAAGGATGTTTCAGCTTTTCATTTATAAGTTCGGAGATTTTAATTTCCCATTTTTCAACTTCATCCTCGCTAATTTCAGTTTCGTGAGATGCAATGGCGCCTTTTAAAAGACCCAATAAGTTTTGAGCATCTTCTACTGAATCATGATCAGAAAATTCCTCTAAAGTTTCATAGTATAGCCTTAAATCATTTTCAATACCCTTTAGCGAACCTTCAGGTTTGGGATTACGTCTTTTTATTGGGAAACTTAGCCACGCTAATTCATATATTGCTTTCCTTTTAAGGTATAAAGGTGTATTTTCCAACTCTAAATACTGTATAAGAAAATTTTTCCAAAGGTCAGAATGACTCTTAATATATGGAGTTGTTCTGCAAAAGTTTGTCGAGTGTAGCACTTGATAAAACTCGGAAGCTAAAAAATAAGTTACTTTCTCGATGTCGTGCCAAATCTGATAATTTTCATTGTACCATTTATCGTCTTTGTCGCCTATACTTAATAGAACAGAGTCTAAAAGCTTATGATCAAGTTTCCGGTTTTCCGGTTCGGCCTCCATTGATTTTTCAGAAACAGTATAGTATAAACTCGCAAATACGCTGACTTTATCCCTTATGGAAGAAACATATCCTGTGATTTCGATTAGATCGTATATCCGGTTAATCGCATGATTTATCGCTACATCTGCTGGAAGTTCGTCGAAATTCCATTTAATCGATTTGACAAAATCAATCCAGACGTTATTTGGTAATTCATCAAGTATAATCTTCGCCTCATTTATTTCCTTTAATAAAGCTTTATCTTTTACTTTATTGCCAAAGGGTTTGACATACTCTGAAATTATTGATTTAACCTTTTCAACGCACTTATCCAATAGTTCTTGTGACAAAGAATTTTGATTATCTTTCCAATTTTTAAGCAAATCAGCATCATTATCTTTGTATTTACCTGCTACGGATACGTTAGTTTCAAATACAAATTCAACTTCATCAAATTTGTACTCCCCTTTGACAAATAAGATAAAGAAATGACTTATTGCTTTAGTGACCTCAACACTACTAAAGGAGAAGTTCTTTGAAGAATAGAGCTTTAGTTGGATGAACTTGGAAACCCAATCCTTTTGATCGCGAAGAAAGATATCTTCCTCATAGTCACAATAAATTACATGATTACCCCTTTTTACATAATTTTCCAACCAACTTTCTAACGTTCTTAGCTTCTGGTATTCATAGCCTTTTATTGTTTCGGATGCGTCCGTATCTTTAGTAAAGATTGAAAGTTTAGATAAGCTCATGATATAAATTGATAACAGATATTATAGATTGATGATTTCAATTTGTTCACCCAATTTTTCTTTTAATGCCGCATCCGTGATTTTAGTTGGAAAAGCCAATGCTAAAAATTGTCGGGGACGTGAACAAGCTACATAAATCATCCTTTGTTTTTCGTTGGGAAAAGAATCAGACCGCTTGAAATCATTGAATGATACACTTTGGCCTGTGCTGTTTTCATCAAAAAAATACAAGATTGCGTCAAGGGTAGCACCTTTGACCTGATGGATAGTAGTGATGGGTATGTTGTATTGAGAACTGGCGGATTTTTTGAAATATAGGTCAACGTTATGGATTTTAAGGTCTGCCATTTTATACCCATTAATTTTTTTCTTGAACTCGAAAAATCCAGAGGCGTCAATGTTGAATGCTTTTTTTAACTCATTTATTGCTACGGATGTCCATTCCTGAAATGAAATTGAGGTGGTGGGAATTTCATACAAAAAGGCATATAATTTTCCACTAAAAGTGTGATCACTCTCTTTTTCTTTTTGTATATCCCTGATCGTACTATAATCCGCATTAGGATTGAGTAATTCCAGAATAAACCTGCGTAACTCGTTTACCGCATCCTTTATTTCATTGCACTCAAAATGGTGGCGTATCCTTAACAACCTTGATGGATAGGGAGTTCTCCAAGGATCAACGGCAGCGGTGTTACCCAGCATCTGATCTTTAAGTGTGTTACCCCGTACCACGATATGATTGGCATCGAAACCATGAGCATTACAGGTTTCCTCAAAGTGTTGAACAATCTTAGGAGAATTGGTTGCCGTGTATTTGTATATCCGCACCGGTATGGCCAAGTCCTGAACATCAACGGAAGAGATGATCTCATCAGACTGCCCCCTTAAAATACTGAAGCAGTCAATAATCCGTTGAACCGATCTCCTGTTTTGGCTTAATGGCAGGCCTGTCCAATCATCAGTATTTGTAAATTTTTGCAGAAATAAGTGAGGTTTTGCATCACGCCATTCATATAGGCTCTGGTATGGGTCACCAATCATTTCAATGTTGGCAAGCCCTAATTCTATCAGCCTTTCAAAAATTGCGTGCTGTATTTCGGAATTGTCCTGCGCCTCATCTATAATGATAAAAGGGAAACGTTGTATCAACCATTTACCAATTTGTTCATGATTCTTAATGATATGCAAAGCAATGAAACTAGAATCAAGGCTTGTAATTAATCCTTTTTCTACTTTGGTCTTGAATACAGTTTTGCCATATTCCTGAAATGTTGCATGCACTACTGTTGCTGGGTTTGGAGTTTTTCCCTCAAATGTATAGTCACCATTTTTATCAATCCAAATGGAACTGGGTGGATATATTCGACATAACAATTTCCCTGCTTGATCTTTAAATCCCAATAATGATTTGACAAATCCATCTTGCCATTTCCCGGTCTTATCTTGATATCGAACTTGAAATAGTCTATCAATTATTGGTTTTTCATCTACTACTTTGGGTCTTTTAAAATTTTTATTGAGCAGATTGTAAAATGGTAGAGTAATATACTGATTGACAAAACTGTCAATAGTTGCTAGATGGTGAGGATGACGAAGTTCCTGCCCATGCGCCTTTTTATATTTGTCAAGGATTTCTTGCTTCGCTATATTCGTAAATGAAAGGCACGCAATGCCAGCATGTATCCCAAATTTCTGTCGGCATTCTTGTTCGAGCAAGGATAGTTTATAGATAATACAGGTTGTTTTTCCGCTACCTGGACATGCGTTGAGGATAATTCTCCCCCTTGCATCAAAATAAGCCCGTCGTTGAACCGTTATTTGGATATCCCTCACTGCCTTAGATGATTGAAAGCCGTTTTTATATAGGCTGGAACGGAGAAGGAAACTTTCGCATCGTCAATATTGTTGATTATATGCAACGCTAATTTTTGAGCAAAGAAGGCTTTGGGTGGTAACGCCTTCCATAGCAGGATGGCAACTTTCTCCTGTTGGATAGTGTCCAGGTCTTCATTTAACATATCTATAAAACCCTTTACTTTTTGGATTTCATCTGGACATGTGGCTTCGATGTATTTATATAGGAAGTTGTTTTGACATTCGGTTTTTGTGCTTTTCACATTGCTTCTGCATAGATCGTATTCCATCGTCTGATACGAAAATTGAATATCAATCAACGGCTGACCGTTTTTGATAGAGTGAAGATTATTTATCCTGTTTCTGATAGGCGCATTCGCCAATTGATTGCGCAAGGCTTCCAACTGCTGATAATTATTTTCAATCAACTTATCTAAGGAATATTCCTTTTCTTTTGATTTGGGAAACCTATCGTCATCGGTTAGTATGGCAATTTTTTTGGGCAACCTCTTATTTTCTGTGGAACTGTTGAACAAAAAAATAAATGGATAAAACGATACACCGTCAACATTTACGAGTTCGATGCGATAATCCTCTAAGGCGAATCCTTCAACCTGCGAAAATGCAGTGATCAATAATTCTTCGGAAATGCCTTCCACAAACAAGCATCCACCCGCAAAAAACAGTTGTGATTTTGTAACGTCGATGTATCGTTGTAACTGATCTTTTTTCTCATTTATTTGATCCTGCGACAAATGGGTATTCTTTACAGTATCCTGAACTATCTTTTCTTTCGAACGCTCCGTAAATGAATTTCCAATCGTATAAGCGTTCTTCTCCAGTAGGATAAGATTGTCAAATGGTACTCGTGATGTAAGTGTAGGCGAATGCGTAGTAATGAATAGTTGACTATTGGCCTTGCTATTAGCATCCTTTAAGAAGTTATACAGGCTTAATTGCAGCTGTGGGTGAATATGGGCCTCCGGTTCTTCGATCAGTAAGGCAAAGTGTGGAATTGCATCGTCTTTGACCCGTTCTTTTATATCGCCAAGTACCGTGGCAATATAAATCAGATTATTAAACCCAAGGCTATTTTGAGAAAGATTAAACCCTTCAGTTGAGTGATTTGTCCAGTCATGAGGAAGAAATGGCTTAATTACGTTGACTATATACTCGATACGAGATTGCTCAATTTGTAGACCAATTTGGCTTTGATTAACGTTTTTATAAATCGTCTCCAAATTGCTGTTGATATTGTCTCTAGTCGAAGTGACTTCATCCCTAACAAGTAGTTTTTGATTTGCTTCTCGTATGATGTCCTTGATTTCCTCCTCAGAATCTTTCCGGTCCACAAGTCGCTTAATCACTTTGCCAAGGATATTGTTTCTCGTGCTAAGTAAATCTTTGGTACTGTCCCTTAGAGCACTTAAATAGTAGTGCTGAAAGAGCCTAAATGTATTAAAATCCGCTTTCTGCCCCTCGATATTGCCCGTATTATAGGAAAAGATTGGATATCGCTTGTCTGCTTTGTAACGCAACTCAATTTTTGCGTAATCGTCGGCATGATTTTCTTGATTAACGACCATATACTCATAAAATGCTCCTTTTTGCTCGGCAGATAAACCTCTGAATTCATATATAATCTTAATGTTCTCGGATTCGGAAATTTTTAAGCCGCCTCCGTCAGCGATTATGTGCTGGTAAAAGTCTTCTTTACTTACTGTCAGCTCTCTGATCGGTTCACCCAAGTTGTACAGCAATCTTATAGCATCTATTAAAGCTGATTTACAGGCTCCATTCTGTCCGATTATTATATTTATATCAGGAGAAAAACACGCTTCGAGTCTTTCTAAACCCTTGTAGTTTAGTATTGAAATCTTAGACAAATGCATTATTTGAACATTATGTTAAAAATATCGGTAGAGACAACTATTCTTCAGCGCCCGTCGCTTTTCGGTGTTCATAGTAAAAATCCTCCATAGAAATACCCCACCCCTCAAATTTATCCTTCGGAATTTGTGATATGGCAGATTGTATTTTTTGAAGGTATACTTCGAAAAAGTTGGGATGAATTATTTCAATCAAATTAGAAAAACGGAAGTGGTGCGAAGCTTGGACGATATCCTGAAAGTTTCGAAATATATTGATTGGAAACTTAAATCTATAAGGGAACTCATATTGACCATAGTTAATCTCAGTTAGTTCAAAATCTTTATCTTCGATATTACTCACCTGATAGATAATCCCATCGTAGACAAGAATATGGAAGAAAATCATTCGAAAGCCAGTCTCTATGTATCCATCACTTCCGATGATTATTGACTTTTTTACAATTCCATTAAGAGAACTAAAGAATGAATCGTTACCCTGTTCAATCTTCTCTCCCTTCGTGAAAATAATACCATTGGATATCGGCACAGATTCATCCAGCAAAGGGATGCTCTTCCATACTTCATTCAATTGTTTCTCTACAGTAATAGATTCTGGCTTAGGAAAATAGCGTAAGGGTGAGAGAATTTGCGTTACACTACGATTGTGAGTTGGTGCATATAACACTAACTGTTTGTTGTCAGATTTCTTACATTCAATAAAAAGATGAACCTCAATCCTGTTTATTGATTTGCTTGCAGTAACATCCAATTCACGTAGTACCCCAGTTTCAAAGTCCTCGTACCTTGACCCGACATTGATAGACCAATTGGAATTTTTGAGAACGTTAGCTATTTTCATTTCCAACGGAAAACCGGAGGATATTAGTGCGATTCTAACTTTATCTATAAGCTCCATTATTATTTACTTACTATTCAATTCGTATTTCTCAGCAAAAAGCAAATCTTCACGACAGCTGAATTTTACCGTCGTGGAATTTGGCAAACCATCATATCGTAATAATTTGCTCTCATTTCACTCGAACACTGAACAAGAGAATATCTAGCAATATTAGATTCATATAAATCGATATTCTCATCAACTAAAAAATCCTCACTTAAATGAGATGCCATTGCAAAAACATATACTATTCTCTTTTTGAAAAGGTCTTTGAAATCTTGCTTTGACAAACCATTTATGTGTCGACCTTTTGAAACCAATTTCTGATATAGTTTCTCTAAAACTTCAAGGTTTCCAGAAGCAAGTGATTCTCTTAGTCTACGGGCAGAAATTAAAATCTGATTCGTAAGCTCCCTAATACTCGAGCCAAAACCATATTTTACATGTACCAGGTATAACGTGTTCCCTTCGATATATAAGATGTCAAATATTTCGATACCATCGACCAAAATCGTATCACCAACAATGAAATCTATTTGACCATTATAAAGCAAATTATAGTCACCCTCCCTTGATATTGATTTCTTGTCCCAGTTATATCTTAAAATGTGAGATGGTAACTTATAAGACTCGAATAGATGTTTGGTAGTGTTTTTCAAGTCGTCTACAAAAGAATCTCGCAAAGAATACCACTTTGTGTCTACGAGAAAATAAGATCGATTATTAGCCCTAATTTCAGTTGTAAAATGAAAAAGAAAAGACGACCCTGTCGTTTTCTTTCCTTCACGATAACAATTCACCCGGACACCTTGAAGGTAAACCATAAATTCGAACCTATTGGAGTATTGATGGTAGTTTACGGCTCTTTTAATTACGGTAGAATAGATATCTTCTCTGTCAAGTACTTTATCAAATTGTCGATGGCCGTCATTTTCTGTCTTTTCCAACAAAGTATAATAATCAGCTTCGTAGAATTTCTCTATACTATTAGGATTGCAAAAATCGAAATGGAAGCGATTTACCGACTCTCTTGTCGTTCCTAAAACATGTGGAATATCATCAAATAATTTCCCTATTAGAACGCTTCTGAGGTTGTTTTCTATGAACAGTGGATCGCGAATTTCTTTATAAGAGCTTAAGTAGTCTGAAGCAACCAAGTCCCCGATATAGTTTAGTTCTACAATAACATCATGCAACATTGCGAAATCCAAAGCTCTTTTTACCTTGAACCCTCTCCCTACAGAGATATTCAACCTTCGCTTTTGTTTGGTCGTTAGAAAGCTGAAATGATTGTTTGTTGTGGAAGTTGACAAAAGAACGTGGATTTCCTCTGGGACTTTTCCAAACTTAATAAAATCGATTATTCGAAAATCTCCTCGAAACTGTTCGCTCATTCCAGCTCTTGTGCCCGTCAAGCCTCTAGTTCGAATAGTGACCAATTCATCCTTTTGAGAATCCATAATCCTAGCATAAGTATTAAGGCCATAAGACTTATCAAGATATGGAATCACCATTTTATAGGAATTCCCACCTATAACAACAAATAGCTCCTTTCCGACTTCGGCAAAGAGAAGTAATGATATTCTTTGTTGTATAAAATTCTTACTCTCGGTTAACTCTAGTGGTAAAAAATCGAACCACTCGGATTCTCTTTCCTCTGTATTAACAGCGTATAAGTAATAGATTACTTTGTCAATGGAATATGAATTAATATCGGTTTTTTTTACTCGAAGTTTACTGCCCAATTTAACGAAATATGAGTCTATAATCCAAAGTATTAAATCAAGTGGTGTTTCAATACTTTTAAGTTCCCGATGCGATTTGTCAATTCGATATATAGTAGGGCTTGATATCATTTATTATTTACAAGATGGTTTTATTCAAGTATTCTCTATAGCGACTGCTTCTCCCGCTATTTCGTCAAGGTTTACATACCTTACACGCTCCGTAACCATTCTTGACGGCCTCTTTCTTCGTGGTCTTGATCTGGCTTTTGCTCAGATACCGGCACCCTGTCTTGTGGTACTTCTCCCCGGTTTTGGTGATGTATACCGTGGCGTCCTTCTGTTCAGCGGTGGTATAAGCAACTACCCTACCCTGCACATCCGAAGCCGCAGGCAGCAAAAGCCCGAAGACGAGAAAAAGGTAAAGGATACGCTTACGCATGATGGTTTGTGTCGGTTTCTTGATTAACGGTTAGTGAACAGTGAATTCGGTTATTGATTATACGGTATTATTGATTTATCAATTGTTTTTCTTAGGCCTATTAGCTTATAATGGTAATTATAACATGCAAGGTAAAACATCGGATTGAGAATTACAAATTTTGATTACCCAAAGGTAACCGAAGGAATGGTGAGGACATTACGGGAAACCGGAAAGCATTGGATTTGGTTAAAAGGATTGTTTGGTAAATTTACATTCACGACATTGGTTAGCAAAATAGCCTAAATCGTTATTTCAATACCCAAATTGATATTGTAGATAAACCGGAAATGATGTTCGGATATGGCATTTCCCCGGAGATCGATATCGATATTGGGCCCATTAATGGAAGTATCCCCATTTGTAATGAAAAAATATTGCATGCCACGTTGGCCATAAAACCGCAAAGCAAACCCCTTTGAAACCGGAAAGCGGTAACCGACCTGTAGGAACGCCGCACTGCCGATGAAAAATTGCGGTGCGTCATAGTCCCGCTGACGTTCAATTGCGGCGCTGGAATTTTTCGCAAATCGGCTAACGTTGAGAATTTCCACCCGGATGCCGGTGAATAAGCCGTTCCGTGGGAATGGATAGATTGCCGCATCCCCAAATATTCCCAATGACGCGGCGTTTAGGCTCCCCACGCCATCGAAGGAAAGTGGGAAGCTGCGTGTAGCGAGACCTGCTTTGAACTCCGCATCCTTCTGCATAAGGCGAATCGGTTTCCGGAGATATATTTCGCCCCCAAACCGGTTGTTACTTCCGTAGTTTCCGGATAGACCGATGGACATGGGTTGCTGCGCATTTGCCTCCAATAAGCATGCGACCACCATGAAAAATGTCAGTAGTCTTTTCATTTTTTCTCTGTTTTTTTGTTGTCCTATTTTACGAAAGGATTGGTGCTGTCCGGCTTATGCTCAAACTCCACAAAACGGTATACTTCGTTTATCGCCTCCGTTTTGCCTTTCCGGTTATCCCTGAGTGAGGTCATGACGAACTCGGTGTCGCTGGTTATGGTTCCCTTCCAGGTGAAAGTGGGGAATCCGCCTCCCGAAGGAGGAACCCAACGTTCGTACATTATTTCGTCACCTCTAACGGTGAAAGCCCCCCAGCAAAATTTACATTTTTTTGTTACTGCCTGCCATTCCGATGTTTGCATTTCAGCTGCCCTCGCTTCCAATTCATTGGCATCAAAGCTGTCGCCAACCAATAAGATTCCATTTTCGTAAAGCACATAAATACTCAATATCGTGTTGCCTTTCACATAGAAACCGTCAATCCTAAGCTGGTCGCCTGTATAGCTTTCCCTAGCTATTTGCAATTTGTCGTCTTCCCAATGTTTTTTGCATCCCGATAACCCTGCCAGGCAGAGTAAAGAAAATGCGAATAGAGATGCCTTAGTTGCTTTATTTACCATAATCTACCTCCTCCAAATTGAAAATACCTCTTCCGTTTAACATGCTCCAATACCCTGAAAAATGGGAAACCATTGGGTTTGTGGGCCACTTCGTTTTGCCAATAATTCCTGACCTGTTCAGAATCCTTACCGAAACGGAAGTGTCCTATCCCCACAACGTATGCTCAACCAAAACGATGGTTTCTGAAGCGACATCAACGGTGAACCTAAATGGAAGGCTTGAGTTCATTGCATTACCAATGGAATCGTTTTGACCTGAAGTGCTGTCAGGCAATACCAATTCCACTGAAGTGGGACAATTCACACAAACCCATGTTCGTGTGGTCTGGTTCCCGGCTGCGTCAAATGCGAATGTGAGTTTTTGCGTTTGGGCAATCGCAATCGAGGAGAAAAGGATGTTAAAAATCAGTGTGATAGACGTCTTCATGGCAGATGGTTGAATTTGAATAAGTTTATAATCTAAGTTTTCCTCGGATAAATTTATTATATATTTATGTAATTCGCAATACCCTAAAACTGGTATTTTTGTTGAATGGAAATGGGTGTATTTATGCTTCCCTTGTTTCGGTGATATACACCATGGCGTCCTTTTGCTCGGCGGTTATTGATTACTCAAAGGTAACAGCAGGAATGGTGATGACATTACGGGAAACCGGAAATGCAGCACCTGTTGAGTTGTAAAATCATGCTGCCGAGCCGAAAACACCAACGGGGTCATTATCCGCCGGCCGGGTGAGGCCGCGAACTGTATCCGTCCTATGAACTACATGTTTGATTCCTGCAGTTTTCTTTATAATTCTGCGGATAGAGGTCTTTTAGGTTTTTATGGTTGATGGACATGATGTTTTCCAG
>NZ_JBHRTA010000053.1:0-11484 GCF_042646065.1 Parapedobacter deserti | reverse complement strand
TACGGGGAGACACGGCTGGTGAACGGATGCAGCAACGGTGTTCCCTGCTCGCGCGAGCAGCACCAGGCCAACAGGCGGACTGAAGTGACCGTGCTTGAGTATTGATTTTAGCGGCTATCAACCTTAGATATTTAGTTATCGATCGGTTGCTTGATGATTGGAAAATATGTAATTTGGTCGACCATTCAATTGGACCAAATTTTCAATTGTGTAATCTCAATTAGCCGATTAAATTATATTATAGTTAAAGATCTATCAAATGTCATTACATGTTGCCATTGCGGACGACCATAGCGCAATCAGGGTGGGATTAAAATTTATTGTTCAAGAATGGATGCCTGATTCCGTTGTTTTTTTCGCGGAAGACATACCTAAGCTTTTGCGATTGGTAGCTGAAGAAGTGATTCATATTGTGGTTTTAGATATCAACATGCCAGGGGGAAATAATTTTCACGTGGTCAAGATGATCAAAGAAATTCAGAAAAACGTCAAAGTATTAGTTCTCTCCACCTATGGAGAAGAATTATACGCCCTTCGGTATATCGATGCCGGAGCAGATGGCTACCTCCAAAAAGACTGTGAAGAGGAGAAGATTATAGACGCGCTCGATACGGTGTATCAGGGAAAGAAATATCTCAGCGACGGGCTCCGGGATCAATTACTGCAAAATCGGATGAACCAGGGGCCCGGATCAAACGGCAATCCTTTACACCTGCTGACGGATCGGGAATTGGAGGTGTGTCACCAGTTGGTCAACGGTAAGGGCGTTAGCGAAATAGCAAAAACGTTGTTTATCCATACATCAACGGTGGGTACGTACAAAAATAAAATATACAAAAAATTTAACGTACAGAATCTAAAACAACTAATAGATACTTTTAGCATTCATAACGACGCAACAAAATCGTTATCGTAGTACTACATCCTAACTCGCTCTCAATGGTAAAGCCCGCATGAATTAATTGCGCCATATCCTTTACCAGCATCAATCCCAATCCACTTTGTTGCCCGTTTGTGTCGGGCATCGGAGCTGTGTTATTGTCATCATTGTAGTAGTCGATCTGGTCAGGATGCAGCCCCATGCCGGTGTCGGTAATACGGAATACGACTTGTTGACAATCATCTTTTTCAACCGATAGCATGATTTCGCCGTTTTCGGTGAATTTGATGGCATTGTCCAACAAATTGTGAATAATAATCGAAAGCACATCGGCATGAGAGCGAACAGCAGTATCGGCCGGGATGTGATTGTATATAACATTTCCCCGTGATCTTGCAAGCGATTCGAAGGTAACGATCTGTTGTTGGGCGATATCGAAAAGGCGTACTTCGGAAAACCTCAACCACTCCTTCATCAGCGTAACTTTGGCCAGTTTGGTCAGGTTATCGGAATAATTATAGAGGTGTTGGGTTGAGTGGTAGATCTGTTCCATTTCATCCGGTAAAAAGCCTTGCGTTTTTGCAATCTTTTTTACGCGTTGCAACGCTTTAACCACGTAGTTGAGCGGCGATTTGATGTCGTGGGTAATCGATGCGGACAAGCGTTGCTGCCAGTCAAACTGTTTTTTTAGATCGGCAGTCCGTTCATTGACCTTTTGTTGTAACCAGCGGTTTTGTTTAAGGATAAATCGGGTTCTAACATAGATAGTCAGCCAGATAAGTGCGCCGATAAAAAGGCAAAACAGCACAGTGAACCATCGTGTTTCGTGAAACATCGGTGGTACATATAGATGGAAGACCGCATAGTGAAATGCTTGAGGGTGGGCACCTTTGCGCATGCGCAATTTGATAGCGTGGTTGCCAGCAGCTAGTTCATTGAAGGTAAGCGTATTGCTAGGGCTGTTGACCGGAAGCCATTCGTTGCTGGGCCGGCCATCGCTGCGCTGAAGCATATACTCGATTTGAAGGTTATAAGGACTACCGTAAAAGGGGGTGGAAATTTTGAGATCCAGACGTAGGAAGTGACGAGAAATCTGAATAGTGTCGTGTATGAGTAACGGTTTTTTATCGAGGGTAACTTCATCAAGGATGATCCAACCAGTCGGGAATTCGTCGGTGATAAGGAGTGGATCATATTGCACAAGTCCATCCATTGAAGGAAAGGACAGGTGACCGTTGGGCAGTTCAATGGCACACGGTTCGCAACCACCGTTGAATTCATTGGTATTGAGCCCCCATTGCCTATCGTAGTAAAAATAGAATGGGTGGTTGGATTCGTCCTGTTTGTAATCCAGCAACTGCTGTTTGCTCACTTTGAACATTCCTTTGTTGGTGCTTATCCAAAGAAAGCCCTTTTGATCTTCCAAGATGCAATGAGATGTCGACAAATAACCGTTTCGATCGAGCGGAAAAGTGGTCATTTCCCCATCTTCATACAAGAAAAAGCCATGTTGATAGGTGGTAATCCAAAACCTGCGGTCCGAATCGTTTCGGATGCTGCGAATCAGTTTATTTTTGAATTTGGAGATTTCTTGCCAAGTGCCATAAGTAAGGTTGAACACAAAAAGGCCTTCAACAGTACCAATCAGTAATTCGTTGTCGGACTTGCGCTCCAGATAACTGATCTTGCTGGGAAACGAAGCTTCGGCACGGAACGTATCAGCACGGGCATCATACCTAACCAGCTTCCCGTTCTCGCCTCCAAACCAATAATTGGACGCCCGGTCTTTGAACGCAAACCGAGGTAAATCCGGGAACGGTTTTCTTCCGACGATGTGGTCAAGTTCGGGAGGCATGATAAGGATTTGGTCGGCTTGTAAAATCCAAAGGTTTTCATTTGGCCCTGCTATTTGACCGTATTTGGGCTCTTTTCGCTGCAAAATTGGTGAAAAGTGGGGCTGGTCATTTTGATCGAACGCCACGCCATGATCGGTGACCAACAACCCATTTCGTAACACGGTCTGATTGTAATACACATTACTTGGATACCGGTCGCCTACGCCAAGCAACTTGAAATGCCGCTTCTTTAAAATAAACAATCCTTTTGTGGCACTGCCGAGAAAGAGTTGCGCCTGTGATTCCAGATAAAAGGCTGTAATGATATCGTGCTTTTTAAAGTCAAAGCCAGCGAATAACAGCGTGCTGTGTAAGTTTTCGGCATTGTGCTCCGCTAAACGGTAAACGTTTTTCTCGGTGTACATAAAAAGTTGTTGGGAAGCCGCATTCCAATACACCGTGAAACTGGTTCCTGGCGGCAATTGTAGCAGATCACCGGAAATCTTTTTCGTTTTCGGTTGAAGGTCGCTTCCAATTTCGACGTAATCCAGGGAGTGGCTGAAATAAATTAACTTGCCCTGATGGACGGCGAAATGCCAGGGTCCATCGTTCGGAAAATAGATGGAAGTTACTGTGATTCCATTTTTTCCGATTCGCGAAATGGAATCTCGCGATACGATGAAACCGCCCTCCATGCCATCTGGTACGAAGACGTGTGAAGGGTTGTCACTTGGATATGGTGAGGGCAACGAAAGGTTATAGTGTACATTTTGGGGGTATTGTAAGGCAAAGTTGCGTGTGATTTCATGTTGTGCGTTTTCGGACAATGCCGCTTTTCCACTTTTTAGCAAAACCAGTTCCCCGATTTCACTCCTGGCCCACAGCTCATCCGATCGGTCAACTTTATACAAAGCACTCATCCGAATGGCTTTTAACGTTTCTGATAGTTCGTCAAACGTTCTGAATTGGCCTTGGCCATCATAGCGAATGGGACCTTTTTCGGAAATCAGCCAAATGAAACCTAAGTTGTCCTGACCGATTCCTTTTATGCTGTTTTGCGGAAGGCCATGGTCGTCTGTATATCGATTAATAATAAACGTGTCGTCTGCCGCAAAAGTCTGATTTATATGAAGTTGTATTGCCGTTAGTAAAAATAGATAGTATGCTTTGTTAAGCAAGCGCGTAAATCCGGTAACCATTCTGTATGAAAAGCTATAGTTAGATCGATGTTTAAGATTAGCAAGTTTCCTGATGCGTCGGGAACATTGTCCAAATATAAGAAATTGTAAACGGCTGTGCGCTTGCATAGAAAATATTCTAGGAAATAAACACGATGCTTTCGAGAAGTATTTCAAGGAAAGCCCATGATCATGGGGTATCTAGTTAAATATATTTGTGCAGCTACTAATGAAAGGCACTGATGGAACGGGCTTGCCGCTTTCAGGTTCTATTTTTTATTGTTAATAAACATCCACTATGAAAAGAGCTTTATTTACCTGTTTTCTATTTTTCTCAATTTTTCAAGTGCAGGCCGCCGATTACTATTGGGTAGGCGGTGGAAGTAACTGGAGCAATATAAACAACTGGAGGTTGGGAAGTCCCACTGGAAGCGCACCGAGTATCGTGCCTGCTGCGGGCGATAACGTGTTCTTTGGCGCGTACAGTGGCTTTGGCACAACCGTAGCAGCGCGTACCGTCACCTTGGATGCCAATGCGTTTTGTAGAAATATGACCTGGGAGAGTGGTGTGCCTAACAATCCCATTCTCGCACGGGGGGGATCAAGTATATTGTTTGTACACGGAAATCTTACCTTACAGCCAACGGTTACCTACAGCAACAGCGTAAGTTTGGAGTTTGCGGGATCAAATCCGGCTACACTGACGACCAACGGCGATATAAACAGCATTCTGAACATTACAATCAACAAACCGGGAAGCGTACTGACATTGGCGGACGATCTGATAAACACGGCGACGACGGCTAATAACACATACGGCATAACGCTTACGGCAGGTACATTGAATGCATCAGGACGGAAACTGTCGACATTCAATTTTAATAGCGAAAACAGCAACGTGCGGCATTTGGATATCTCCGGCGGCGAACTGCTGGTCTCGCGCAATTTTTATTTCCGCGGCGCCAATAAGACCGTGGCTGCAGCGGGTTCTTTTGTTCAGGTGGGGATCCGCTTGATGCTTGACGGTGGTGAATTCGATGTGATGGAAGCCTTGCACCACAACCCCGGCAACGACCTCTTTTCCGTCTTCAATACCACGTTCAGGAAATTGACGTTTACCAGCCCCTTAGTATCATCCAATGCACGTGTCCAGGACAATAACACCATTGATTCATTGATTTTTTTGGGATCAGGTGTGATACGGGGCAACAATAATATCCGGTACCTTTCGTTCGCCGAAAACGGTACAGTGGGGGTCTTCGGCATCGGCGGGGTAAACAATGTAATCGAATATGCGGAAGTCGGCGGTACGTTTACCGCCAATAATGGCGGACATGTTTTCGATTCCCTGTTGACTGCACCGAATAAGAACATTTATATCGCTAGGGATATTACCATCAATAAATACTTCCGTGCCGGCGGCGTCTCATGCGACGGATTCACGGAAATCACCGGAAGTAACGCGGGTACGATTCATTTTGCTGATGATGCCGAGGTTGATATCGATAATGTGTTGCTGGGTAACCTCGCGGCTACGGGCAGCATCACGCCAATCACGGTCAACGGCATAGACAACGAGGGCAATACGGGTTTTATCATCAATACGCCCGCCATGGAAAGCCGTACCCTTTATTGGGTGGGTGGTCCGGGCGATTGGGCCGACCGTAGCCATTGGAGCGAAAGTGACGGTGGCGCAGGCGGTGCGTGCATCCCGTTTACCACGGACGACGTTATTTTCAACGAAAACAGTGGCTTGAACGCCGGCGGGACAGTCACTACTTCGGGCAACTCCTATTGCCGTGATATGACCTGGACCACCGGCATCACGGGCAATCCGATATTCGACGATAACAATAACTTTCTGCTGCGGGTGTATGGCTCCGTAATCCTCAACCCAAATGTCACGATGAATGCCATGCTATTCATGGCAGGTGAAGCGGACGTGACGGTCACAACAAATGGCAGTGCGCTAGGTGCGCTGGAGCTGCGCATCCGCAAAACGGGCGCCACGGACATGGGAACGGTTACGTTGGCAGACGACTGGAGCAATCCGCAGGGCATCATCAATTGGCTGCGCGGGGATGTAAATGTGGCGGACAGGACCATAAACATCCATGCGTTTGCGGCTATTCAGTCATTGGGCGGGGTGCTGCATATGCGCGATGCATCCATTACGGTAAACAATTGGGAGTTCCTGAACGACGCGAAAACGACCGATGCGGCGGGCTCCTATGTGCTCGCTAACAACAAGCTGGATATCCGGACCGGGACATTCTATCGCGTGGAGGGCAGCCCGACAAGTTTCAACGCATTTAACATCACCAATGCGACGATCGATTTTCTGACGTTTAGCAATCCATCGTCTACGAGCGATGCCATAATACATGGTAATAACATTATCGGTACACTGGAATTCAAGGGCCGTGGTATGATCCGAGGATCCGGGAATGTCATTGATTCGCTCATTGTCGGGGAAAACCGCAACCTTCGCATGTATACCGGCACCACCAACCGGATCGAAAAGTACTTCCAGGCAGTACACCCCGATTGCAGCGGCCTTGGGGAGATACGGAGCGAAACCGGAGCGAGCACATTGCAATTCGGTGCAGACGCCGAAGTAAACATTACCAATGTGTATATGGAAAATATTGTCGCTACCGGTGGTGGTGGCAGCCTGAGCCTTCCCATTAGCTTTTCGGGTGCAGATGCTGGCGGCAATACCGGATGGAATATTGACGCATCGGATGACGACCCACGGTATTGGATAGGCGGCGCGGGCGACTGGAACGATGCGTTGCATTGGAGTACGACCCCGGGTGGGCCAGGGGGCGCATGTATACCCACCGTAAACAACGATGTGTATTTCGACGCGAACAGCGGGTTCACGCCGGGTTCGAAAACGGTAACCGTCAGTGCAGGCAATGCCTATTTCCGCAACATGAGTTGGCAAGGGGCAGCCAATGCGCCAGTCCTGAATCGAACCATGGGCTGGGAAATGGAATCTTTCGGTTCATTGTTCGATGCGGGCACCGGTGTAACGATAAATGCGACCATTTCATTTAAAGGCAATGAGGCAACCACGCTAAATGGCCAGCCATTGGGCAACTTTGACGTGGTGGTGCGCAAAGCAAATGGAGTCGGCGGACTTCGGATCCCGGCTGATTTCAGCAATAACCAAACGTCGATCCGGTTGTTTAGCGGCACGTTTGATGCTTCAGATATTGTGTTAACCATAGATACGCTGAATAATTACAATAACGATACGGATATCCATGTGGATATCAGTAACACCATAGTCAACACAAGGGTGTGGGCGTACACCGGCGAATTTGCCAATCGGACACTCAATGCGGATAATTCGGTGATTAATGCGCAGCGGGTCTATATCGATGGGCTCAACTACAATGTGATGAATGTATCCGGCACCTTGAGTAATTACGCACGGTTCTCGAATGCTGCGATCGGGTCGGTCACCTTTACGGATCCCAGCACAAGCTCGGCTATCGGTATTCTGGGTGATAACAGTACGTTCGGAAGGGTCGAGTACAAAGGTAGCGGAGCCGTCTACGGAACAAACAATACGATCGATACCCTGATATTTTTCCCGGGCAATATGTACACATTTACCGCAGGGACAAATACGACGATTACCGACGAGTGGTTTGGCAGTGGCACGCCCTGCCGATTGACCGAAATTACCAGTAGCAGTATGTCGGCCAATGCGACCGTCACTAAGGCTTCCGGTGCGGTCGAATTCGATTACGTTCGCCTCCAGCGCATATCAGCCGTCGGAGGAGCTGAATTCACTGCCGGCTCGCACAGCTCGGACTTGGGCGGCAATACGGGCTGGGACATCGCTCCCTACGATGGCGCGGCGCCGATTGAGGGGCTTGGACCAGATGTGAGCCTGAGCGACGCCGAATTTCCGTACACCATTTCGACGGATGGCTTTTTTGGATCGCCATTATCGCAATACGAATGGAAGAAGGACGGTGCAGTCATCGGCACCGCCAGCGAACTCGTGGTCACGGAGCCCGGCGAATACGCCATCAAAGTTGATTTTCCGGACGGATGTTCGGTACTTGATACCATCCTGATCGCTCGGGATTCGGCCGACCTCGTAACAGTGAAGAAATTGCAAGAAGCTACACAGGTTTCCTACGCACCGGGAGAGGACGTTGTGTACACGATTACCATCACCAACAACGGTCCGGAGGATGCGGTAGACGTAACGGTAACCGATGTGGCGCCATCGGGAACGGCTATCAGTAGTTGGACGGCTACCGTTACCGCAGGTACGGTTGATTTGCTGAATGCTTCCGGTACGGGAGATTTGGCGGAAACCATTGCGTTATTTCCGAATGGCGCAGAAGTGGTCTATGAGGTCACCTTAGCAACCGGCTCCGGCCGGATAGGCGATCTGAGCAACACCGTTGAAGTGACCACGGTTACGCCAGACCCGGCTCCCGGTTGTGACGCCTGCACAACGACACCCCTTCCAGCGGCACCGGTCGCTTCGGTTTCGGTAACGAAGGAATTAGCTGACGATACGCAGCAAGGATATATCCCGGGCGAAGACGTAATCTACGTGATCACGGTCGCCAACGATGGCCCTAGCGATGCCCGCGATGTGAATATTGATGATACCGCACCTGCTGGTTCAACCATTTCCGGCTGGACAGCCACCGTCGTAGCCGGCGACGTAATCCTGCCGAATGGCTCTGGCACAAATGGCTTGAGCGAAACGATCCCGGTGCTGCCGAGCGGTGGGATCGTAACATATGAGGTTACCGTAGAAACCGCTGCTGATTTAACTGATGATTTGGTGAATACGGCCACCGTGACCAGCATCACGGAAGATCCGGATGAAACGGACAATACGGCAACCACCGCAGCACTGCCTTCGGTTCCGGCTGCGCCGGTGAGCGGGGGCGACCAGGAGGCATGCGCAGAAGACCCCGTGCAGACATTGACAGCGTCCGCGACGGTTCCGGCTGGACAGACTGTGGTGTGGTACGACGCGCCGACAGGGGGCGATGTGGTTGCCAGCCCTGTGCTGGATGCGATCGGTACCGTAACCTATTATGCTGAAGCGCAGAAGGGTGTGCTGGTGAGCGAAACGCGTACGGCGGTGACATTAACGATATACGCCCTGCCCAACGTGGTAATCTCCGACCCGGCGATCACCTGCTCGGGCAATGCGATCGACCTTACCGCTGCGGCGGTCACCGCAGGAAGTGATGGCGGCTTGGTGTATAGTTACCATACCGATGCAGCGGGAACCATGGAGCTGACCGATCCGGCGGCTGTAACGGCCTCGGGCATCTATTACATCAAGGGCACCGATCCGGCGACGGGCTGCAGCACGATTGCGCCGGTAAATGTCCAATTCGTTGACCGGCCGGTGGTTATCGTTACGCATCCGGATTGTGTGGTGGGAACGGGATCGATAAACATCACTGACCCCATAGGCGCAGGTTTCGAATATTCCATCAACGGCGTGGACTACCAGTCCGACCCGCTATTTGAAAACGTTGCTCCCGGCACCTATCTGGTAACGGCCCAGCATACATCCGTACCCGGCTGCGTGAGCGAAGCGCTGGAGGTGGTCATCAGTCCGACCCCCACCACCTATACACCCGTGGTGGTTCAGCCGGACTGTGACAATCCGTTAGGACAAATCGAATTTCCAGTAGATCCGGTTTATGAGTATGCGGTTTATCAGACCGGTGAAACACCGGTATATCAGTCGTCTCCCATCTTCACCGATGTGCCTGCGGGCACTTATGAGGCCGCGATGCGGCTGATCGCCGGTGGATGCGATGCGACTCCGATTACCGTTACCGTTGCGGAAGCGCCCGAAGTCCCCGCTGCTCCGGTGAGCGGCGGAGACCAGGAGGAGTGCGCAACCGCGCCAATCCAGACCCTGACGGCCGAGGCACTTGTACCTGCGGGGATCACCGTTACCTGGTATGATGCACCTACAGGCGGCAATGCCGTTGCTTCGCCCGTGCTGAATGCGGTGGGCTCGATCACCTATTACGCGGAAGCTGGCAATGGCGATTGTGAGAGTGAGACACGGACCGCTGTGACATTGACCATTAATGCGCAACCGGTCATTGATCCGTTGGACGATCAGGTGGTGTGCGGTCCGTTTACACTCCCGGAAATTACGGGTACGGACCTGACCGGCGATCGCGCTTACTATACCGAAGCCGGCGCAAATGGCACGCGGTATATGGTGGGTGATGTGATTTCCGCGGCCGGAACGTATACGTTGTATCAATATGCGGCTACTACAGCGGGTTGCACAACGGAGTCGTCGTTTACATTGATGGTTAATGACACACCGGGAGCGGGCAGCATCGGTGCGGACCAAGCGATCTGCTACGGGGAAACCCCGGAAGCATTGACTTCGGTGGCAACGGGTACGGGTACCGGCACCATAACTTATCGTTGGGAATCTTCGCCCGATGGGACGTCATGGTCGGCAGTTACAGGTGCCAGCGATGCGACGTACCAGCCGGACGCGGCGACCAATACCATACAGTACCGCCGGATCACGGTCGCTACGGCCAATGGCCTGACATGCGAATCTGCACCGACTGATGCCGTAACCGTTACCGTAACGGGTGAGTTGACCGCAAATGCGGGCGCTGACCAAACGAAATTCCATAACAACACCTTTACGCTGGCTGCAAATACGCCGACACTCGGCACCGGAATATGGTCTGTCGTATCGACGGAGCAGCCCGCTGAGTTCGTTGATCCTACCAGTCCTAATGCAACGATTACCTTGTCCCCTAACACTTCGGTTACCTTGCGGTGGACGGTAACCGAAGGCGATTGCAGCGTTTTCGATGAGGTAACGTTGACGTCCGTCAATGGCGCCGACGTAGCGGTGACCAAAGCGCTGAAAGATATCGGCCAGCCCGGTTATGTGCCCGGCTCAGCCGTGGAATACGTAATTACCGTCACAAACAATGGCCCTGCATATGCCGAGGGTGTCCGGGTACGGGACGTCGTTCCTCCGGGTGCCACGATGCTGGGATGGACAGCCCAGGTGACTGCCGGTACCGTATTTTTGCCGGGAACCGCTGGTTCGGGCGATTTGGACCAGACGATACTGTTATTGCCCGACGGCGCAGCCGTCACTTACGAAGTGACGATACAGCCGTCAGACACGATGAGCGAGGACCTGGTCAATACGGTCGAAGTATCGACCGACACGGATGATGCGGACCTCGCCAACAATACTGCGGTCACTACGGCGCTCCCATCGGTTCCGGCCGCGCCGGTGAGCGGTGGCGACATGGATGCATGTGCCGAAACACCGGTGCCGACACTTACGGCGGCCGCTTCAGTGCCCGACGGCCAGACCATCGTCTGGTACGATGCGGCAACGAATGGAAATGTGGTTGCCAACCCCTCCCTATCTGGCATAGGAACGATAATTTATTATGCCGAAGCACAGAAGGGCGCCCTGGTGAGCCTGACGCGCACGGCGGTGACGCTGACCATCCATGCTTTGCCGAATGTAGTCATCACCGATCCGGCGGTAGCCTGTGCGGGCGGCACCGTAGACCTTACG
>NZ_JBHRTA010000052.1:0-5562 GCF_042646065.1 Parapedobacter deserti | reverse complement strand
GAGTCTTACTTTTGCATCCCGTTTCTGAGGGATCGGGTTTGTTCATTGAAGTGTTTTTCCGGGGTTTAGTTGGTTGTGAGCGGGGTTTGGGAGCCTGGAAAAAAAGTTAAAAAAAATTTGCGGGGTTTAGAAAATGTTTCTACCTTTGCAGTCCCAAACGGAACGGGGGTTATACGAAAGGGTTCCGGAACCGGCGGCGCGATGCTTCCGGGGATTGAAAAGAGAGAAGATTGGTCCGGTTTACCGGGCGGTCATATACAGCCGAAGCGTGAAGCGGAGGCGCATTGAGTTCTTTAAAAGACAGAAGATATATTCATGTAGCGCAGCAAGTAGCCAGGTTTTCGGACCGGCGAAAGCTGGAAAATAAAAAAGGAAACCAGGTCATTTCCGGGCGGTTGGACATTTAACAGAAGCACTGTTGTCCGATAGCTTAAGGTTAAAAATTGAGTTTTTCGGCCGGTGATTCAACACTTCATTTTACAATGGAGAGTTTGATCCTGGCTCAGGATGAACGCTAGCGGCAGGCCTAATACATGCAAGTCGAACGGGATTCACTCCTTCGGGGGTGATGAGAGTGGCGCACGGGTGCGTAACGCGTGAGCAACCTGCCCGTCCCAGGGGGATAGCCCCTCGAAAGAGGGATTAACACCGCATGACGTTACGTTATGGCATCATAATGTAACCAAATATTCATAGGGGACGGATGGGCTCGCGTGGCATTAGCTAGTTGGTAGGGTAACGGCTTACCAAGGCAACGATGCCTAGGGGCTCTGAGAGGAGAATCCCCCACACTGGTACTGAGACACGGACCAGACTCCTACGGGAGGCAGCAGTAAGGAATATTGGTCAATGGAGGCAACTCTGAACCAGCCATGCCGCGTGCAGGAGGACGGCCCTATGGGTTGTAAACTGCTTTTGCACGGGAACAACCCCCCCTACGAGTAGGGGGCTGAGTGTACCGTGAGAATAAGGATCGGCTAACTCCGTGCCAGCAGCCGCGGTAATACGGAGGATCCGAGCGTTATCCGGATTTATTGGGTTTAAAGGGTGCGTAGGCGGCTCGCTAAGTCAGTGGTGAAAGACGATGGCTCAACCATCGCAGTGCCGTTGATACTGGCGAGCTTGAATGCGGATGAGGTAGGCGGAATGTGGCAAGTAGCGGTGAAATGCATAGATATGCCACAGAACACCGATTGCGAAGGCAGCTTACCAAGGCGCGATTGACGCTGATGCACGAAAGCGTGGGGATCAAACAGGATTAGATACCCTGGTAGTCCACGCCCTAAACGATGATGACTCGGTGTCGGCGATAGAATGCCGGCGCCCAAGCGAAAGCGTTAAGTCATCCACCTGGGGAGTACGCCCGCAAGGGTGAAACTCAAAGGAATTGACGGGGGCCCGCACAAGCGGAGGAGCATGTGGTTTAATTCGATGATACGCGAGGAACCTTACCCGGGCTTGAAAGTTAGCGACGGCACCAGAGATGGTGCTTCCCTTCGGGGCGCGAAACTAGGTGCTGCATGGCTGTCGTCAGCTCGTGCCGTGAGGTGTTGGGTTAAGTCCCGCAACGAGCGCAACCCCTGTGGATAGTTGCCAGCATGTAAAGGTGGGGACTCTATCCGGACTGCCTGCGCAAGCAGAGAGGAAGGCGGGGACGACGTCAAGTCATCATGGCCCTTACGTCCGGGGCTACACACGTGCTACAATGGGCGGTACAGCGGGCAGCCACCTGGCAACAGGGCGCCAATCCCGCAAAGCCGTTCACAGTTCGGATCGGGGCCTGCAACTCGGCCCCGTGAAGTTGGATTCGCTAGTAATCGCGTATCAGCAATGACGCGGTGAATACGTTCCCGGGCCTTGTACACACCGCCCGTCAAGCCATGAAAGCCGGGGGTGCCTGAAGCATGTGACCGCAAGGAGCGTGTCAGGGCAAAACTGGTAATTGGGGCTAAGTCGTAACAAGGTAGCCGTACCGGAAGGTGCGGCTGGAATACCTCCTTTCTGGAGCGCCCGGAAATGGGCTTGCTGCGCGCATGTATTATCTTCTGTTTTTTTGATAAAGGAGTATCAGGACACCGTTCCCTTACACGGTGGGCCCGAAAAGGCATGAATGCAGCTAGTCCCGTAGCTCAGTTGGTTAGAGCACTACACTGATAATGTAGGGGTCAGCAGTTCAAGTCTGCTCGGGACTACGAGAGGGGAATTAGCTCAGCTGGCTAGAGCACCTGCCTTGCACGCAGGGGGTCAACGGTTCGAATCCGTTATTCTCCACGGTCGGATACGGCGATTGGTACGTTTTAGGGGTTTAATGTCCCGAATACCGGTCTGCATTTATTATCCGGACAAGTTCTTTGACATACTGGAAGAAAACAAGAAGAGAAACGAGAGAGCAACAGCCGGCATGCATCAGACGATGCATGCGGCAGAGAGCATCTCCGCGGTTTGCAAAAGGGCCGCGGGGAGGAGAAAGTGAATAAGGGCACACGGGGGATGCCTAGGCTCCCAGAGGCGAAGAAGGACGCGACAAGCTGCGATAAGCCACGGGGATCGGCAAATACGAATTGATCCGTGGGTTTCCGAATGGGGTAACCTGATGTACTGAAGGTACATCGTATAATACGCGAACGCGCTGAACTGAAACATCTAAGTAGGCGTAGGAGGAGAAAACAACAGTGATTCCGCAAGTAGTGGCGAGCGAACGCGGATTAGCCCAAACCGGATATGTTACGGCATATGCGGGGTTGTAGGACCATGACATGGCATGCATGCGCGAAGTGGAAACCGGAAGGGAAGCCGGTACCATAGGGGGTGATAGTCCCGTACACGCAAGCAAGTGCAGCCTAATGGTATCCTGAGTACCGCGGGGTCGGAGACGCCCTGCGGGAATCCGGCGGCACCATCCGCCAAGGCTAAATACTCCTGGGAGACCGATAGTGAACCAGTACCGTGAGGGAAAGGTGAAAAGAACCCCGAACAGGGGAGTGAAATAGAACCTGAAACCGTGTGCCTACAAGCGGTCGGAGCGGATTTATCCGTGACGGCGTGCCTTTTGCATAATGAGCCTACGAGTTACACTTCACCGGCAAGGTTAACCCATTCAGTGGGGCAGCCGAAGCGAAAGCGAGTCTGAACAGGGCGTGCAGTCGGTGGAGGTAGACGCGAAACCTTGTGATCTACCCTTGGGCAGGCTGAAGGTGCCGTAACAGGTACTGGAGGGCCGAACCGATAAGCGTTGAAAAGCTTCCGGATGACCTGAGGGTAGGGGTGAAAGGCCAATCAAACTGGGAAATAGCTCGTACTCCCCGAAATGTTTTTAGGAACAGCGTGGTGCTTAGTTCCGCGGAGGTAGAGCTACCGATTGGGTGCGGGGGAGTCACATCCTACCAAATCCAGACGAACTCCGAATGCCGCGGGATATGCGCTGCAGTGAGGCTTTGGGTGCTAAGGTCCAAGGCCGAGAGGGAAAGAACCCAGACCATCAGCTAAGGTCCCGAAATACACGCTAAGTTGGACTAACGAGGTCCGGCTGCTTAGACAGCTAGGATGTTGGCTTGGAAGCAGCCATTCATTTAAAGAGTGCGTAACAGCTCACTAGTCGAGCGGCCGGGCGTGGATAATGAACGGGCATCAAGCGTGTTACCGAAGCTATGGGATATTTATATCGGTAGGGGAGCATTCCGGCGGGGGCGAATCCTGACCGCGAGGTTGGGTGGACTTTCCGGAAAAGCAAATGTAGGCATAAGTAACGATAAGGCGGGTGAGAAACCCGCCCACCGAAAGACCAAGGTTTCCTGATCAACGCTAATCGGATCAGGGTCAGTCGGGGCCTAAGGATAAGCCGAAGGGCGAATCCGATGGACAACGGGTTAATATTCCCGTACTTCTGGCTGCTGCGATGCGGGGACGGAGAAGTGACACCACCGCGCACTGACGGAATAGTGCGTTGAAGGGCGTAGGTATACGTTCCGCAGGCAAGTCCGCGGGATGTGCTGAAACCCGATAGTACGGCAAACCTTCGGGGGCGCCGATAGCGTGGGTAATCAAGCTTCCGAGAAAAACCGCTAAGCTTCAGGCAGTCAGTACCCGTACCGTAAACCGACACAGGTGGTCGGGGTGAGAATCCTAAGGTGCTCGAGTGAATCATGGCTAAGGAACTCGGCAAAATGGCCCTGTAACTTCGGGAGAAGGGGCGCTCCGCGCAAGCGGAGCCGCAGTGAAAAGGCCCAGGCGACTGTTTAACAAAAACACATGGCTTTGCGAAATCGAGAGATGAAGTATAAGGCCTGACACCTGCCCGGTGCCGGAAGGTTAAGGGGGGATGTTAGTCAGCAATGGCGAAGCATTGAACCGAAGCCCCGGTAAACGGCGGCCGTAACTATAACGGTCCTAAGGTAGCGAAATTCCTTGTCGGGTAAGTTCCGACCTGCACGAATGGTGTAACGATCTGGGCGCTGTCTCAGCCATGAGCTCGGTGAAATTGTGGTATCGGTGAAGACGCCGGTTACCCGCAACGGGACGGAAAGACCCCATGAACCTTCACTATAGCTTAGCATTGGAATTGGGTACAGGATGTGTAGGATAGGCGGGAGGCTTTGAATCGGGTACGCCAGTATCCGTGGAGCCGTCCTTGAAATACCGCCCTTTCTGTATCCGGTTCCTAACCCCGCTGTGCGGGGGACACTGCTTGGTGGGTAGTTTGACTGGGGTGGTCGCCTCCAAAAAGGTAACGGAGGCTTTCAAAGGTGGGCTCAGTACGCTTGGTAACCGTACGTGGAGTGCAATGGCATAAGCCCGCTTGACTGTGAGGCCTACAAGCCGAACAGGGCCGAAAGGCGGACATAGTGATCCGGTGGTTCTGCATGGAAGGGCCATCGCTCAAAGGATAAAAGGTACTCTGGGGATAACAGGCTGATCTCCCCCAAGAGCTCATATCGACGGGGAGGTTTGGCACCTCGATGTCGGCTCGTCACATCCTGGGGCTGGAGAAGGTCCCAAGGGTTCGGCTGTTCGCCGATTAAAGTGGCACGCGAGCTGGGTTCAGAACGTCGCGAGACAGTTCGGTCCCTATCTGTTGCGGGCGTTGGAATATTGAGTGGGGCTGGCCTTAGTACGAGAGGACCGGGCTGGACCGACCGCTGGTGTACCAGTTATGCCGCCAGGCGTACGGCTGGGTAGCTATGTCGGGTTAGGATAAGCGCTGAAAGCATCTAAGTGCGAAACCGGCCACGAGATGAGTGTTCCATTGAGGGTCCCCGTAGACTACGGGGTCGATAGGCCGCAGGTGTAAAGGTGGCGACATCATAGCCGAGCGGTACTAATAGCCCGAAAGCTTTCCGCGCGACGGAAAACGGCTGTTGCTTTTTTCTCGCTTTTTCAGAATGTTTTCTTCCGGTCAAATGTCATAAAGGTATTCAGGTGCCTATATCGGCGGTGTCCACCTCTTCCCATCCCGAACAGAGCAGTTAAGCCCGCCAGAGCCGATGGTATTGCCGTAACAGGCGTGAGAGTAGGTCGGTGCCGGATTTTATTAAGCCCCTTTGCGTTCGCAAAGGGGCTTTTTTT
>NZ_JBHRTA010000051.1:0-5442 GCF_042646065.1 Parapedobacter deserti | reverse complement strand
TTATTTTTACCTTTGTCATGAGCACATGATCTCAACGGATCACAGTTTTATCATCCACCGAATATGAATCTTATGACCGAAAACCAAATCGAGATTTATCAAAGCGGCGACGGACAGACGTTAGTAGAAGTTAAATTTGAACATGATACCATTTGGTTGAATCAAAAACAGATGGCTGAGTTGTTTGGAAAAGACACGGATACCATCGGTTTGCATATCCGGAATATCTTTAAGGAAAAGGAGTTAGAAAAAAAATCAACTACCGAGGATTTCTCGGTAGTTCAAATGGAAGGAAAACGCCGAATACGCAGAAATAGCAACCTGCTGACGTTCGGACAACCCGCGTTATAAACCCAAGTTAACGGTCGTAGTACCATCTCCGGTTTGCTACCCGCTTGGTATAAACTTCCGATTTCATGCGCAGTATTTTGGCGCCCAACGCAAGGCTTGCCGGCGTGTCCGTGCCGTATTTACGGTCAATGAACGGCAACAGGTAGTCCACCGTATATGGATGCTCGAAATCCGTACGCCTTACTTTTGTTTTTAGGTTATTGATGGTATAATAGTAGATCCAATTGGTGATGAAGTGCTGGATGAAGCATTCCTGTTCCTCCGTATCCAACCCATAGACCGTTTCATTGATCTCCAACGGCTCAAAGTCGGGGTTCAAGCAACGTAAGAAGTTGTTGTAGGCTTCGTTGAACAATTGCGGATCCAGGTTGGAGAACAGACAATTGACATTCTCGTTCATCACGCGCAGCTTATCCCTTTCGCAGCAGATGGTAAACAAAGTGGTCGTAAGGAAAGGACATTAAGCCGCAGCTTTCAAGTTGGGTGAAATGATAAAGGAGATTGGTGTAAAAAAGCTAAACCCGATTGATATGGCTTATTATCTCTCTTAATGGCGGGCCACCGTTATTTCTTCTTCTTGGCCAGATCTGCACGAACTTTCTTAACGAAATCCTCCGTTACGGTTGCAAAATTGGCGATTTCAGAAATAGTGAATTTTCCGGTGGTTAAAAGGTTCTCAACGACTTCGTAGCTTTTAGCTTCCGCACCCTTTTCAATACCCTGCTTGTAAAAAGGATCTTTTTCTACCTTAAAAAATGAAGCTGTCTTTAACATCGTGTCCCTCACTTTCTTTGTGTTTGTAAATTTACGCAATTGCGCTAAAATTCGCAACTGCTTGAAATATTGATTTTTGTTACACGATCGATAGGTTGCCTATCGATTGCTTCAACCACTTCCTCAACCACCTTGATCGGCTCTTTACCTCCGAAGTCGCCTAGAATGGCCAAAAGTTGTTCCTCAATATGTGCGGAAGAAAGGAACCATTCATGAGGCAGCTTGGAAAAATCGATCAGCTTATAAGTGAAATGAAGAGCTGGCTCATCAATATAATCTGGCATATTCAGAGTGCTTGCACCAATATACAACACGTATTGCCGCACAAGAAGTCCATAAATTCGGTTCAACATGGCCCGATATTCCAAGAGCCGTATTGCCATCCCCCTATCGTTGGTAGTTTGAACCTCTAAGTGGATAATAAATGTATTGCCGCCTGCGTCCGTCACCCTATGCAACGCATCCACTTCCAATTGCTTAGTGGTTTGTAATTTATCTTTTAGTGGCGTATAGTCGATGATACGTAGCCCGAATATTTTCTCCATGAGCGCGGGAAAAATAACTGGCATATTCTGGCGGATGATCTTATCAAATTGCTGATTTTCGGCACGTTCTTTACCCTGAGTTTCGGTAAGTGATTGTTTTGCCATAGTGCATTGCTTTTCATTGGTATTCTGTGGGGTTTGACTGTGAGGCAAATATAATGTGCGCTATTTTATTTAGCAAAGTAATAGCAGTTTTTAAACGGTTATATCCGTTTATAATCGGCTCTGAGGAAGATTTCTGATAGTATGGAAGTATGGAAAAACGGGAGAAATGGCGATGTTAATTGCAGAAACAACAAATGGTCAACTAACCACTTTAGTCGAACAAAACCAACTTCCAAACTGGTTTATTGAATATATCATCAACAAACTCTCATAGCAGTCTTTTGCTTTAGCTTTCCAATCTTTTTTTCCGGCGTCGTTGCCCCCATATGAAGTTCATACAGAGTTACGGCTGATAAAAAGATTTCGGTGCCATCGGCTATTTTATAAAGGGTGGTTGATAGTTTATCTTATGCCCTTAGATGTTCGATAAAAATACCAGTACTGGCTACCGTTGGGGAGGTGTGAGGTTGTCAAATGCCTGTTTGCTATCTTCAAGAACCTGAAGGTCTTTATCAGACCATACCGATACGTTGGCTAATTTTGACCTAACCTCCGATATATTCTACTGAAAGCCCCTCTTTCTTCAATTCGCGTGCGATGGCTATGGTTTCCTCACGGCGGCCCTCCTTGCGGCCTTGTTGCCTTTCCTGTTTCTTTACACTTCTATAACGCCCATGTTGATTGTACCTCCTGTCAATTGTATTACCTGTTTATCAAAGATACGATTTATTTCGGATCATTGATATACAAGAAATCTACAAGGCGAAGGGAAAAGAGTTTGACCATGTGTTCATCATGCTCGAACGGTTTATCCCTACCACCGATGAGGCAAAGCGCCAGCTTTATGTGGCCATGACAAGGGCTAAGCGGAATCTCACCATCCACGTGAACGCCGATTTCTTAGACAGCATGACCGCGGAAAATTTGGAGAAGGTAACGAACGGATAGGAACCACTATCCGCTACCGGTAGAACTGGTTATGCACCTCTCCTACCAGGATGTAGGCTCGACTACTTTATCAACAAGCAGCATTTCGTTTCCCAACTGGTGAGTGGTGATAACTTAATCATCAGCGGCAACGAGTGTTTCATGCCCAATGGGCAACCTGTGTTAAAATTCTCCAAGAAATTCCTCGATCAGATAGCGGAAAAGCGCAAAACTGGCTATGAGCTGAAAGCCGCCAAAGCGAACTTCATGCTCCACTGGAAGAAAGAGGGGGCTGAACAAGAAGTTAAGGTTGTTTTGCCGGAGGTGCTGTTTGAGCGGACATATGCGAATCGCCGGTCAGTTGACAAGAACTACTACAGGTCCTCACTGTAATTATAGTGGACATTCCGGTAAACTCAACAAATTGTTGGATTGCTCCCCATCATTTTCGGTTTTGATGTACTTGTTGCCGTAGGTGCTCGTGGCCACATTGACATTGACGGCTGCCACACCCCGGGCTACATAAAACCCCCAGCGGCCTTCTTCGATACCTGCAATTGCTTCTTGCTGCGTGAGGGACCACCAGGTGCCGGTGCCATTCATGCCGCCGATACGCTCGATCCGTTCATGGGCGATGGTGCTGTTCGTTTTGTTGATGCATTTGATTTCGTGTCTGCTTGCCATGCTATAGTTGATGTGATAGAATCTGACTCCAAAGCTACCCATGACATCCTTAGCTATCCATGCCAAGCATGGATTTCTTGCGAGAAAGCAATAACAGCTTTGATAAAGAACTTATAGCGAGAAGGACCGTCGAAAGCGATCGGATCTAATGAAGGTAAATATTATACACGTTTTGCAATCGCGTGTATTTTTTTTGTATTTTTACCCACGTAACAAAAACGAATGTAAATCTTACTCTTGAACAAAATGGTGAATTTCGACCGCAAGATGCCGTATAACGACCTGCCTACGTTGCCTCCTAAGGCAGATATTGAAACGAAAGACGTTCTGCGGAAAACTATTTCGGCTAGCAGGGAATTGGCGCAGTTAAACGGCGCTTTGCGGAATTTGCCTAATCCTACCTTGTTTTTGGACACCATTTACTTGCAAGAAGCAAAAGCGAGTTCGGAAGTAGAAAACATCATTACTACCAATGACGAACTTTACAAATCATTGGTAGCCGAACGAAAAGTAGAAAATTCAGCTACCAAAGAAGTGTTGAGCTACAAAGAAGCACTTTGGCTGGGTTTGGACCAACTCAAAAGAAAACCGTTTATTACAACTAATCTTTGCATTTCCATTGTGCAATGCATCAAACAAAACCAAGCAGGCATACGGGCTACGCCCGGAACTACGCTTAGTAACGCCAAAGGCGAAGTCATATACACGCCACCAACGGGCGAAAAAGTGATTCGTGAAAAATTGGCGAATCTTGAAAAATTCATCAATGGAAATGGTGAGCTTGGTAAAACCATAGACCCCCTCATAAAAATGGCGTTGATGCATTATCAGTTTGAAGCCATTCACCCCTTTGCGGACGGCAACGGCAGAACAGGTCGTATTTTGTTATTGCTCTATCTCAAACTTGCGGGTTTGCTCGACACGCCAGCCATTTACCTGAGCGAGTACATCATCCAACACAAAGCCGACTATTACAAAAATCTGCGGGGCGTAACCGAAAAAAACGACTGGCAGCCCCACATTTTATATATGCTCGACATGATTGAGAAAACTTCCACCAAAGGTTTGGTTCGACTAAACAACATCACTTCGGTAATGGAAACAACGGCAGAAGAAATCAAACAAAAACTGCCAAAAATCTACTCGAAAGAGTTGATGGAAGTTTTGTTCCGCTTGCCCTACACCAAACGCCAACACTTGATAAACGAAAACTTGGGAAATGCGAAAACCGTGGGTAATTATTTGATGGCCTTGGAAAAATACGGTTTTTTGAAATCGACCCGCGTGGGCAAAGAAAAATTGTACCTTAATCAGCGATTGTTAAAAATTTTAGAAAGCAAATCATAAACCACCGTTATGCTAGGCAAAAACAATAAGTCCATTGGTGTTTATGAGCGTTGACTTGGGCTTAGAACGTCAAATCTTCCGGCGCGATCAACGCCATGCGCTTGTTGACCTCGCGTTGGTTGTAGTATGCCGGATCCCAATTCTCGTTTGATCGTAGGCCAAGCCATTGGCGGTAACTCCGCTTTTCCGCCGCTGTTCCATGGGCAAACGTATCGACCATTTCACGGTAGCCACGGATGTTGCCGACATCTTCCGGAGGACATTCGTTTTTACCGCCAATACAGTAAGCCGTATAGATTTCTTTATCGGTAATTTCCTCCAATACGATTTGATGCTGCCAGTGGTCACCGAAATCATATACGTAGGTGAACTTATCGTTCACTTTGCGGAAAATAGTGCTGAGTTTTATCCGACGCGCATCTTTTACCGGCATCTCGTCATTGGGGATTCCGATGCCATCGGGGTCATTCAACCCTTGTTTGCCGAATTCGAACAGGTGGCTGTTCTCCCAACCGAATGCGGCTTGGATAGCCATATGAAGCTGATAAAAATTAAAACCGGTGGGAATGACAATCCGGCGCCAAACGCTCGGTTTGGTTTCCAGAAGCGTGATCTTTAGTTGAAGTGTTTTGAAGCGGGGCATAATCCTTTTTAATTTCTGCAAAGGTATTTACTTAATCCCAGGATGCATGACCTTCTTTATCTATGT
>NZ_JBHRTA010000050.1:0-2718 GCF_042646065.1 Parapedobacter deserti | reverse complement strand
ATTTGACGAAATGAGACTAAAAGGTATTTCCTATGATACAAGAGATAACGCGTATCATAATTTTCTCAATACTAACCCCACCATCAAAGACAAGCAACTCTACCGGACGTTTACGCTTGATCCCTGGCGTTTTTGGGAGTGGAAAGAATGGTTAGATCACTTCGATCGTTTCACCCTGCCGTATATTTCCGAGGAAGAGCTTCGAAAGAATATGCGACTGTAACCATCATACATGAAACCATACATGAAACCATACATGCCTATTTGGCAAAGCATAATATCGATATGAACTTTCAGCATCAGGAGATGTTTCTAAAATACAGGACTACGATAGCAGGTGCTCTGGTACAAATGTATGGAACAGACCAACAATTGGCCGATGATTTAGCATTCGCTGGGTTGACCGTACAACACCAAAACTACGATTGGTGGGATGGTATATGACAACAATCCCACAAAATACAAGAAGTAGAATTATGAACACTATATATGGACACCAAAATGGAACTCAAGGCACAACATTATGTAACCCATAAATGGATGATTGCTTTTTTGGTATTTGTCACGTTCGGTAACGACGTAATATGCCAAACTGTTTCTTCTCTGAAAGAGGATGGGGATAGTACAGGTACTCACAAAATCGAACATATTCACCGTGAAATAGATAGCTTGTTCTGGGTTTCAACAAGTGATTACCTCAATGTCAACCCATCTCAACATTTTCTTTTTAGTATCAAATTCGAGCTGGGCTCTGCCGAGGAAATTATCAACATTGTACCCAGCACGAATATGGATACGGTGTTTGAGAAAAGTATCGATGGCCTGCGTAACAATACAAGGAAGAATTTATTCGAAGGTACCGGATATCGGAATACAGCTGTTATCGTACCCGTATTTATTTTCGTAACAGATAAACCGAGCTATCAAAAATCGCTTTTTAAAATCAAAGACATATGGAATTACAACAATGCAAATGACTGGCCCGCCAATGCCGTTATCTTACCTCCAATATATGAAGCCTCATCAAAATCCCATGTAACTCTGAGAATTGATGAAAGTGATTTAGATAATAGGCCGAAAAGTTGCGAAAGCGTATCCCCAAAGTTTTCCGAAAAACCAACGCTGAATGTTAATGACGGAGGTGGTCTTGAACGTCAGCCATAATGTTAATAACCCAACAGCGTCCCCAATGTGGCTATTTGAAAATCCATCCGGATATAGCAAACGTAATCATAATACGACTAAAACTATAAATAAGGGCTTTCCGTTACGCAGGCTCAATAACCTGGCCCCCAAACAGGTTCACAGGCCCGATTGGGGATTAGTTGAGGATGTAATGAATGGTGATGCACCATTAAGCTCACTCAGTAAGGATTGTCCTGATTAAAAGAAAGGTTATGATTCGAAAAGTTGTCGTCAATTTGGTTGTAAGTTTGTTTGTCGTTCCTATTCTGGCGTTATCAAGACATTGGGAAAATTTCATCCATGGGATTAAAAGCGGAATATACAAGTTTGAAGACGCATATTATGAGACATTTTGGGAATACCTTAGGGTATTATTACACTCCATAGGATATGTTTTTCTACCCTTATTTTTCTCTATCTTAGTTTTTTTTCCTTTTCAGGCGATCAAAGACTGGCGCTATAGTAGACGCAAAAATGGGTTTTCGTTGTGGGTAAAGTGTTTGATCTTGACAGGAATCATCTGTTTTTGGGCGGTATTTCTGCCCTACGTTCCGTCGCCAGATTGGCAGGATAATCTCAATCTTTTGGTACGCATCGTTATCATCAGTATTCCCGTTTCGATACTTTTGTATTTTATGGTGGATCGGTATTCAGAGAAGTGAATGGTACACGCAGCAACTGGACGCCAGCGACCCGGCGGAGAAGCTGATCCTGAGGTGGAAAGATGCCTGGATTGTGGAAACACGCAGTGGCAACCGGGTGGTGGCACCAGCGCCAGAGCATTAGCTCCCCAGGTTCTTCGACCGGACTGGGATGAGGTAGAAGCTGTATTGAACGGAAATGCATCTTTGGGCACGTTAAGCAAAGATTGCCCGGATTAATTTAATCGAAGTGTATGAAAACAATTTATTATATTTCGTTGGTTTTATGTGGATTATCGCTCTGTGTGTTTTTGTTTGCTCCGTATGGAGGGATGCAGGGGATTTTGAATGTCGTTAAAAGAGGGTTTTATGACGAACAGTATATTAGCCGGTCCTTTGGTGTCAATCTCGCGAGCGTAATTTTACACCTTAATAAAGCAGTAGCCATATTGTTTTTCGGTGCTATTCTTTTTTGTTTGCTATTGCCTTTTTTTCATAACATGTATCCATCCCTCAAACATAAACTCGCCCTTGGGTGTCTCCTAACCATTTCACTTATCGTCGCACTCCCAAAAATCGCGTCATTTTTTACGTTTATATAAGGGCGAAGGCTTCAATTAACTTGGCCGTTTTGTAAACGGGTGCAATGGCTGGGCATACACCTTCTAAATTGTCACAGGAAATGCGTAAGCTTAAATCGGACGGTGATAACCGGGTAACCACTTTCCCGAGCAATAATCAGGATGCAGTACCAACAGTAATGGACCCTGCGACTAATATCCAAGACGATGAAAAAGAGAAAGAAAAGTCGGGTTATTAGAACTGCAATATGGCTGTTTTCCATAGTTGCGGTGCTATGGGTGTCAAACTATACTATTGTCGGATATTTCTT
>NZ_JBHRTA010000049.1:0-1980 GCF_042646065.1 Parapedobacter deserti | reverse complement strand
CCGTTCGGGATGGCCGGCCGGTCACCGATGAGAGGGGTATCCGCAGGCTGATGGGCACGGAAACCCATTGCTTCACCACCACTGTTTATGCCTACGTCAACGGGATACTCAATTCCACGCATAGCAGGACCACCTGCATCACGATCAACACCGGTTCGAACGGCGAGCAGGAAGCTATTGACTGGATCGATCCGGGTGATGGCGGTGGTGGAGGGCCTTGGCAAAATCCTCCCGAGGACCAGACTGTCACCATGGATATCAACGACGAATTGGATGACTACCCTTGTGCCAAGGCGTTGGTCGTGCAATTGACAGCGCTTGACAACGGGCTGGCCAAATTGTTGGACGAAATTTTTGGTGACAGCGAAAATTTTGAGATTAACTTCGAAAGCTCTGATTTACTAGCCGACGACGAAGACGGTGTTGAGACTGGTCACGGGTTGTCTTTCGATAACTGGAACAATCCAACGTACAATTCGACTGTTAAATTAAATACTTTCATTTTAGAGAATGCTACCAAGGAGTATATTCTAGTGACGATGTATCACGAAGCATTACATTCATTTTTAAGGGCCGAACAGAGTCGGATGGGCAACGCTACATTCCATACCAAGTATCCAGAAATGACTGAATACGAATATACTTATGGGAACGGTAAAAGGACAAAAAAGTATAAAATAGCCCAAAACCATGCAAGGTTTGCTGTCTATGTAGATGCCATGACCGATGCGATTCGGTCATTCAACCCCAACATGCCGCTTGCGTCCGCTAGGGCAATGGCCAAAATGGGGATCGTAGAGAGTTCAAGTTTGAGCAACACAGAAAAACTATTAAATGGAAACGAAAGGGATGTCTCAAAAGGCAATTCAAAAGGCACTAAATGTCCATAGCATGAAGCAAATCCTATTGCTATCCGGGCTGATATTATCGAGCATTTTTTGTGCGTCTGCCCAAAGCAGAGTGTTCGTCGTGCTTGATATGCTCGATTCGGTTTATCGAGTGAACAGGTACACCCTGAATACAGAAGAGCTTTACGGGGTCAACCACCATATCGAAATGTATAATGTATGGCTCAGCAATGAGCTGGTGCTCTTTTCGGTATTGCCCGATTTCAGCCAGAGCGGACACTGGGAGAAAGTAGATACCAGCAAATTGGAAGGCCGAATCCTGTCGAAAAAGGATTTCAACCGTGATATGCGGGATAGGTACCTGATTGATGGTAGCGAAAAAAAATCGATGGGTTATGCGTTGATAAAGCAGGTGGGCGATGATTTCTATGCTAGCAAAAACTGCCTGCTTGAATATTTCAATATCCGCAGTTACCCCCCTGAATTACACACGCCCTACGGGACCATCAACACCGGCCAATCAAAAATGACTATCAAGGAGATGGCGGCCCTTTACAAACGGTATTATTCGGACATTCCCTTCCCATTGGACATCAAGCAACAACCCGCTATGAGTGATCAACTCTTACTTAAAAGGGAGTATCTATCCAAAGAACTTGAAGTAAACGGGGAAAAAGCCTATCAATTTTGGACTTTTATCGATTGGAGCGTGTCAGATGGTAGAAATGTGCAACGCGGTATCGATCGGTTTATTTATATACCGGGGAAAGGCATTGTCGGCGGGTCGTATGATTTTTATTTCGCTTTCCGGGCCAAATTGGATTTCACGCCCATGGAAAACCGATACACTATTTCCAAAGAACAATGGATGCAGAACATCCTCGACGAAAAAGTGATGCTGGCCGAGGAGTTGAAGCAATAGATGGCTTGGTTTCGACGAGCAAAGGCAACAAAAACTTGCAACTCCGGTCTTTTTTTCGGAATATTGTGATAACCGATTATACAGCACTAATGAAAAGAACTTTACCCCCCCCCCCGCAAAGAGAAGAACGGCAAAGGCACCGTTTGTAATGCTGGCCATGTCCATCACTGTTTTCATAACAGGTTCCTGCACCAAGGATGACGCCCCGCT
>NZ_JBHRTA010000048.1:0-1385 GCF_042646065.1 Parapedobacter deserti | reverse complement strand
CGGGTTGACTTCATGTTTTTTGCAAGTGGCGAAGAAGGAATAGATCATCGCAGCACGCTGCGCAGCTTCATGGCTTCCAGCAAAGAGGTAATTTTTGCGTCCGAGTGCAACTCCGCGAAGTGCATTTTCGCATAGGTTATTGTCTATCTGCAGATTTCCGTCATTTAGGTAAGCCGACAGCCCGTCCCATCTGGCATAGGCGTAAGCCATGGCTTTGCCGATCTGGCTTTTGGGCAGGGTGGATTTGATCTCTTCAAAGATCCATTTGCCCAGCTCGTTGATCACCGGAAGAGATTCTTTCAGACGGAGTCCTTTGGTCTGTTCGGCGGTCAGTCCTTCTTCCCGGGCCTTCCTTTCCACCGCGTAGAGCTGCTGGATCATGAGCAACGCTTTTGCTGCCCTGGCTTTGTCATTATCCAAAGCGCGCTCAAACTCTCTTCTTGCGTGCGCCCAGCAGGCCAGGTGTGTTATCCCTTTCTTCTTCCCATACTTTTCGTACGCTGCATACCCATCGGTCTGCAGGTAACCCCTGAAGTTATCCAGCATGGACCTGGGTACATGGCCGCCGCGCGAAGGATTGTAATCGAACAGTACGGTTTTGTCCAATGGGGAATGGTACACCCAATAATACCCCTGATGGGTGGCGCCTTTCTTTTCGCTATCCAGTACTTTTATGACCGTCTCATCCACCTGTAGATAACCTTTTGTTTTGGTGTCGAAGATGAGCTGCTCATACAGCGGGTGCAGTTTGATGAGCGCCTCCCTGGTCCAGCCCTCGATGGTGGAGGAAGGTATCCGGATGTTTTCCCTGGCGAAGCGCTGTTTCTGGCGGTAGAGCGGCAGGTGGTCCACGTATTTATCGGTCAGGATCATCGCCAGCAGGCCGGCGCCGGGGATACCTTTGTCGATGACCCGCTCGGGAAGTTCGGCAATCGTTACGCCTTCACCGTTCTTAGCGGCATATTTGTAGCGGATATAACGTTTGATATAGAACCTGGCAGGCTCGCACTCCAACTCCTCGGTAACCTCTTTGCCGATGCATACCATATCCGACAGGTCGCCTTCGGGGTGGATCTCGATCTCTTCTACCGCTAAGTGTTCCGGCAGCTTCGCGCGCCCTTTGTGGTTCGGGCGTTTGCGGACGTATTCGATCTTTTGCTTCACTTCTTCCTGCTGCTGTTCCGCTTCGGCAGGTGCGGCATCGAATGGCAGGGCGGTCTGGTTAGGATCGCCCTCGAAACGCTCGCGCTTCTGGCCGAACTGCATCCGGCGAACCATTGCAAGCTGGGATTCCAGATAGGCAATCCTTCGATCGCGTTCCGAAAGGGCTTCATCACGGCTGGAAATGACCTTTAAAAGGTCCTCTTTCGATAACTGTTCCAGCG
>NZ_JBHRTA010000047.1:0-900 GCF_042646065.1 Parapedobacter deserti | reverse complement strand
GGAAAAACTTTAGCTTACCAATTTTAGATTATTTAGTTTTTTAACCATATCCCATAAACCATGAATCTTAAATCTATCGTTGTTGTTATGTTTTTAACGGTCGCTGCAGTGACCGTGTGCTTTGCACAGGGCAGCACTTTCCCTACCAATGGAGGGAACGTGGGTATAGGGACCACCAGCCCCAGCGACTTGCTGCATCTGAATATCGGCGCTAACCGGAAGGGTATCACCCTGCGCAGTGATGGTAATAACGCTGCGTACGCTGACATCAACTTTATCGTTGCGAATGATGCCGGGATACAGCAAGGTACACCGGTTCAATGGATCATCAGCCATCGCAAAGACGGCTATTTTTCAGACAACCCCACCGGCCAGACTTCGCTTGAATTTTATGGTACAAAGAAAGGCGGCGGATACATTGCTCCGCTGGTTTTTAAGTCTGACGGTAATGTGATCCTTGTTTCAAGCAAGAGTGCCGCTGCCGCCAATGTGCTGATCGGAAAGACGACCCAGCAGAATGCAACGTATAAACTAGATGTAAACGGGAAAATCCGGGCGAATGAAATAACCGTGAATACGACCGGAGCAGATTTTGTGTTTGACCCGGACTATAATCTGCTTCCGTTAAGCGAAGTGGAGGCCCATATCAATACCCATAGGCATCTCCATGACATACCACCGGCATCAGACATGCAGCGTGACGGTGTCGGTTTGGGAGATATAAGCACGAAGATGCTTCAGAAAATTGAAGAGCTGATGCTATACACCATTGAACAGCAGAAGCAGATACACCGGCTTGAAAAGGAAATTGAGAATCTAAAGCGGGACAGGCAATGACCGCTCGTGCTATACTGTGCCGGAACAGATGGATCGGTACATGTCCGCAAACGATCGGCCTGG
>NZ_JBHRTA010000046.1:0-777 GCF_042646065.1 Parapedobacter deserti | reverse complement strand
GAGACTGTAAAATCAACTGTGTCAAGAGTTATAAAATGTTAACTTAGTCACAGTTTAAAATGAAAGAAAAGCAAGAAGAATTCGATTACGAGGAGATGAAAGCGTCAGCGTTGCGTCAGCTACGCAGCGGGGAGTCACTTTATGGGAAGAACGGGGCTTTCGCGCCTTTACTGAAGAAGTTTCTGGAGTCTGCGCTTGAAGCGGAACTGGACGCCCACCTGGACGAAGAAGAACGGACAGGCGGCAACCGCCGTAACGGCAAGCAGCAGAAACGGATAAAAACCTCTGCGGGGGCGTTGGATATTTCCACCTCCCGGGATCGCCGGTCGAGCTTCGAGCCTGCGCTGATCCGCAAACGGGAGACGGTCCTTGCCGACAGCCTGGAGAAGAAGATACTTGGGATGTATGGTCTTGGGATGAGTTTCCGTGATATATCTTCCCACATCAAGGAGATGTACGATACGGATATCAGCCACAGCACACTCTCTTCGATTACCGACCGCATCATCCCTGAGATCAAGGAGTGGCAATCCCGGGGTCTTGAAGGGCTTTATACGATCGTTTGGATGGATGCGATGCATTACAAGGTAAAAGAAGACCACCGGTTCGTATCACGGGCTGTTTACAGCATTCTTGGCATTGATCGCCACGGCCACAAGGAGCTATTGGGCATGTATGTCTCGGAGAGTGAGGGTGCCAATTTCTGGCTGGGCGTGCTGACCGACCTGCAGAACCGGGGAGTGGAAGATATCCTGATTGCCTGCATCGACAACCTGA
>NZ_JBHRTA010000045.1:0-727 GCF_042646065.1 Parapedobacter deserti | reverse complement strand
CATCCACTATTCCAACTGCAGGCGTACCACTAACCACGCTCCATTCGCCGGTTCCCGGAGTCGGAGCCGTAGCATCTAATGTAAATTCTCCGCTGTTATACTGCGTTTGATCAGCGCCCGCAACGGCGGTAGGCATCTCATAAATCGTTACACTGAAACTTTCTTCATCAAAGCAGCTTTCAGTAGACTCCGGTATAAATTGATAGTCAGCCGAAAAGTCGGATATTGTCCAATCTTTGATAAAATTGTCTGTGTGATAGGTTTCTACGGAAATGATGATACTAATATTGCCCGCTACCAAATCGCTGATAGGCACCACGCTGGTTATGTCTATATCAACCGTACTTCCCACCGGAGTTTCCGTTAATTGGACGAAGTTTATTTCGGTATTTGTAGCATTATTGACAATAGACACCCGGCCTGCATACCCTCTTCCGTTATGTGGGCCGTTGTTTGTAATCTTAACCTTCGGGTTAATCCGCACTGCAGAACCAAAACATGCTGGAGAGCCTGCTAATACTACGTCTCCCACAACCGTTTTATACGTCTGACTGATTGTTTTTGGATCATTGGCATCATAGTTAATCTCGGTTGGAACTCCTTCCCAAAGCCCTTGATCGTAGGTGTCTGTCAGATAATGGGGCACAAAGGAAAAAAGGGCTTCTAGGTCCGCTTGGCTGACTTTTGTCGTTTTTACAACCGATAGCGATCCAGCACAATTCGTTTG
>NZ_JBHRTA010000044.1:0-712 GCF_042646065.1 Parapedobacter deserti | reverse complement strand
CTACACGATCACGGTAACCAACAACGGCCCGAGCGATGCGCAGGATGTGAACGTGGTGGATACGGCTCCTGCCGGCACGACGATCACTGGCTGGACAGCGGTGGTAACCACCGGTACGGTAACGCTTCCCAATACTTCAGGCACGGGCGATATCAATGAAACGATAGCCACGCTGCCGAATGGCGCTGTGGTGACCTATACGGTGACAGTCCAGACGCCGGCTGACTTCGATGATGACCTGGTGAACGCGGTTACGGTGACCACACCGACACCCGACCCAAATCCGGGCTGCGATGACTGCGAGACCCCGCCGTTGACACCTGATCCGCAGGCTGACATCGTAACGTTGAAAGTGGTGAGTGATGTCGCGCAGACAACGTTCACCCCGGGTGAATCGGTAGACTACACGATCACGGTGACGAACAACGGCCCGAGTGATGCGCAGGATGTGAACGTGGTGGATACGGCTCCAACCGGCACAACGATAACGGGCTGGACAGCGGTGGTGACCACCGGCACGGTGACATTGCCAAACACCAGCGGCACGGGCGACATCAATGAGACAATAGCCACGCTTCCGAATGGTGCAGTGGTAACCTATACGGTGACGGTGCAGACACCATCGGATTTCTCGGGCACGCTGGTGAATGCGGTTACGGTGACCACACCGACACCCGACCCGGATCCGACCTGCGATGACTGCACGACCCCG
>NZ_JBHRTA010000043.1:0-661 GCF_042646065.1 Parapedobacter deserti | reverse complement strand
TTACCTATTTTGCAGCAGCGGATAACGGAATATGTGAGAGCACGACCCGGACGCCGGTGACATTGAGTATTACGGCGTCTCCGGTGCTGGATGATATGGAAGACGTATCCGCCTGTGGAGTGTTTACTTTGCCTGAGATCAGCGGTACGGGCTTATCCGGAAATCAGGCCTATTATACGGCACCGAATGCCGGCGGGACGAAATACTTGCCAGGGGATGAACTGAGCACCGTGGGTACAACGACGCTTTATGTCTATGACGAAAGTGGAGCCGTTGCTAACTGCGCCGGAAGTCTAAGCGTAACAGCCAATACGGAGTATTCCAAAGCTGATTTCGATGAGATGGCCAACCAGAACACGGTGATGCAGTTTCCACGGGCAATAAATCCGGCGTTCTGGAGCGGCACGGGTACGCAAGTGATCGACTACAATGCGGCAGACCCAATAGTCGACGGACAAACTTATCCGACTGTCATCGGTAAGGTGAACATCGCCGATACCGATAACTGTTTCGGTACGGATGTGTTTATTTCGGCCGATGTGACCGTAAGGAATGATGGCCCTGGCGATGGCTTTGGAGGGGTTGGTTATGTGGCTATTATCAATACTGCAACGAATACGCGTTTGTTTCAGACCAGTATGCCAATGAGTCCGGCTGCTGG
>NZ_JBHRTA010000042.1:0-637 GCF_042646065.1 Parapedobacter deserti | reverse complement strand
GGCCGATGCTCAACCCCTGCTGCTCAAGGCAAATCTAACACCATTCTCCCGGGAAACCAAATGGCCAATTTCTGCGATGTTTCCGCCCAATTTGCCAACGGCATCGTCCATTTCTTTCTGATGTTCCGGTGGGCCAGGTAAACCAGCTTCAACAGGGCCATATCCGAGGTGAACGCACCTTTTGTCTTGGTTACCTTGCGCACCTGACGGTGAAAACCCTCGATGGTATTGGTCGTGTAGATCAATCTGCGAATGGGGGCGTCATACCGGAAATAGGCCGTCAGCCTGTCCCAGTTGCGACGCCAGGATTCGATTACCTTTTCATATTTACCACCCCACTTTGCCTCCAGATCGTCCATATAAAGTTCCGCCTGACCCAGCGTGTCAGCCCGGTAAACCGGCTTGAGGTCCTTTATGAACTCCTTCTGGTCTTTGCTGGCAACATATTTCAGGCTATTGCGGATCTGGTGGACCACGCAGGTTTGCACTTCCGTCTTCGGAAAAACACTGGCAATGGCATCTGAAAAACCCGTCAGGTTGTCGATGCAGGCAATCAGGATATCTTCCACTCCCCGGTTCTGCAGGTCGGTCAGCACGCCCAGCCAGAAATTGGCACCCTCACTCTCCGAGACATACA
>NZ_JBHRTA010000041.1:0-625 GCF_042646065.1 Parapedobacter deserti | reverse complement strand
TCAAAATTGCGAAGGGAGCTATCAGTCAAGATGAAGAAAGTACAACTATTACCTTTAATGACAACTATTCATCTTATGTGGAAGAAGGAACATATAATTCTGCTCAGAGACTATATGAATTTGCCGGAAGAAATACAGATGTTGGTTTGTCGGCAAAAATATTTCTCACATCCACCCAAGTGGAATACCGGTACCTTCTGGGTATTTTGGGATAGCGCCAGGAAATCCACTAAGCTTGACTCCCAATCCGTCGAGTCGATTAGGAGATGCAGAAAACGCAAGGAGAACCCGCGACTTGCCGGGTTTCGGCATAGTTGGATTCGACGTATATGCACCGAAAAATAATACCAGAACAATTTACGATGGATATGGAAAAGCAAGAATTATCCCGATACGCTAAGTTAAAGATATTAATCACACTATGTTTTGTTTTTGTGGCTTGTGCTCACGAAAACAAAACACAAAATTCAAATGAGTCTAACAGCAAAGGGAAGACGGATAAAGAATATCCATGCCCATCGGAAAAACTTTCAGAAAATCCGGTTGATTCGAATGTGTTTGAGAGGATACTTATTACTTATATAGAAGAAGAAAAAATAAGCGAAGAAAGAAATTTCATATATGT
>NZ_JBHRTA010000040.1:0-574 GCF_042646065.1 Parapedobacter deserti | reverse complement strand
TTATCCAGTCCTTTGTGGTGGGCCTTGTTTAAAATTTCCGCGAGCGTTTTAGGAAACTCCTGCAGGACATCCAGCTCTTTAAAGCTATCTGCGATTCGTTGGGTAGCCGCCACGCTAATAGACAACGGGCTTTGCGTAACTTGATAGTCAGCACGGTTGATCACGTCAATTTCGTGTTTGAAAAAATCTGTGAACCCTGGCGTTATCTCTCCAATAATTACGCTATAATCTTCCAGCTTCAAGCCATATTGTCGGGATAGTTTCACGCCATAAATCAAACCTATATAAGAGCCATAGAGCCAGGTTAAAGTAGCCAGATCCATGGCCGATGAAGCCGAAGGGTTTTCACCCAGGTATTTTAGGTTACCGCCAAGAACATCCACGACAGATTTATTTTGAAGATAGACGTTTGAGTTTCCTGAAAGTAATACGGTAGTACTTTCGAGCCCCATTTGGTCTGGAGCCACCTGGAGTGCCCCATTAATGTAGTGCCCCCCTTTTTCGGAAAGTATTGCTTCGATTTGGCTTGCCTCTTTGGGGCTTCCAGTCGTAAGATTAAGAATTGTTTTACCCG
>NZ_JBHRTA010000039.1:0-523 GCF_042646065.1 Parapedobacter deserti | reverse complement strand
GAATCCGCCAGCTTCGCATAAAGCGCCGCCGCATTGGCGTACTCAAACCTGCCGTACAGCTCCTCCGCACGCTCGCGGAGACCGACCTGCTCCTGGGCAGAGGCCTGGCCAATGGCCACTACCGCGCAAAAGACGAGTAACAAACATCTATTCATCAGCATTCACTTTTTATAACCTTAAAAACCTTTAACATATAGCAAAACACTTCATCCGGATCAGAAAACCCCGCCCTGACGTCTCCCCAGTATACTACATAACGCCCACGGCTGATCTCTGAAATAAGGATGGGATACCATTCTCTGCCTTTGATCCAAATTTCCATCCGGGGATGTTCCCTGATGTAATTGAAGTCAGCAGTCCTGCCGTCCAGGTATGTCGCCAATCGCTCAAGCACCGTATAACCTAAAAAAACCGTGGACTCAGCAACCGCTGGTCTCTGCGCCCGAAGGTGATGCCCAGTGTCACTTCATGCGAGCCGTTCTGCACGCTGCTCAGCTGGCTCAGGATGTAATCGTACGAGTAA